>DASVVI010000647.1:0-5163 GCA_036386635.1 Longimicrobium sp. | reverse complement strand
TGTGGCGGTTATGCATACGGTTATACGCGTTTGGCCCCTCGGCCTTCTCCGTGCGCACTTCTTCAATCAGCCGTGCTAGAACGGAACTATGCGGCGCCGACAGGCTTTGTCCTAAGCTCTTCTGCTCGGCTGTAGTGGACTTCCCCTCGTCAGCGCGGATCAACTCGCTCATCCCTTTGTATCTCCTTCGCCCGCCTGTAGGCAATTAGTTGAGCTCGAGATTGTTGCGGTGGTAGCTTCACGCCATGGGACGCGGCGCTAGTTGGCACTGCGAGAACATGCTTGGGGATGTGGAGGAAGGCAAGAGCGCGGTGTCCTAACACTATTCCGAGCCCCCGCCTCTGCACGGCCGAGGTCATATGAACAACGCCAACTGCGGCACCTCCGCCACATCCGGCTTCATCGTCGGGAACGCGCCGCGGTTGAACCCGAACCGGGCGCGCGCCTGCTCGATGCGCCCGTCCAGCTTCTTGCGGTACATGGTGCGGCGCGGGGAGCGGCGGCGGATGATCTCCTCGTAGGCGTCCACCAGGTCGGGGCGAAGGGTGCGCAGGGCGGGGAGGAAGCGGCGCCACGAGACCTCCGAAAGCCGCACCCCGCCCGCCACCACGTAGCACGCATCCGCGGCGCGGGCGGCGGCGAAGAGAGCGTCGATGCTCTCCTGTGTGTCGGTGAGGCCGGGGAGGAGGGGCATGGCGAAGACGCCCGCGCGGATTCCCCGCTCGCGCAGGCGGCGGAGCGCGTCCAGGCGGCGCGCAGGGGTGGGGGAGCGCGGCTCGATGGCGCGCAGCAGCCGCGCGTCGGTGGAGATCAGCGACACGTGCACGTCCACCCGCCCGCCGCGCGCGCGGATGCGCTCCAGCAGGTCCAGATCGCGCAGGACGAGCGGGCTCTTGGTGGTGATGGAGACGCGCACACCCCGCATCGCCGCCAGCGTCTCCAGCACGCCGCGCGTGATCCCGAAGCGCCGCTCCGCCGGCTGGTACGGGTCGGTCGCGGTGCCGAGGGCTACGAGGGCGCCCGGGGCCCGGCGCACGGCCCCGGCCACGCTCTGCCCGGCGCGCTTCACGAAGATGGCGCGGTCGAAGGCGGTGGGCGTGCCGGGGTCGCGCAGGAGGCGGCCGGTCTCGCCGAGGCGTTCCATCAGCCAGCCGTGCGCGTAGGGGGCGTAGCAGTAGGCGCACGAAAACTCGCAGCCGACGTACGGGTTCACCGTCAGCGTACCTCGCATGACCCCGGTGCCGGGCGCGGCGAGGCGCGCGCCGTCCAGCGCGTAAAAGAGCGCGTCTCCCCGCCGCTCCAGCACCGGGAGCGCGCGCGCACCCCCGCCCGCGAACAGCTCCGCCTGCTCCGCCATCCACACCTCCGTCGTTCAGCGCGTCTCTCCAAAGGGAGGATGCCGCACAAAAACCGAAAACGCAAGGGTGGCGCACGATTGTCCCGAACGGCCAACTCGTGTACGTTTCGCGCGCTGGCTGGCGAGCCCCGAGCGCGGAATTGCGGATGAAAGTGCACAGGATGGAGACGGTGCAGCGGGTGCCGGTGCCGATTGAGGAGGCGTGGAGCTTCTTCTCCGACCCGCGCAACCTGGCGAAGATCACCCCGCCGAGCCTCGGCTTCCAGGTTACGTCGCCGTTGCCGGACAAGGTGTACGCGGGGCTCATCATCACCTACAAGGTGCGGCCGCTCTTCGGCGTGGCGGTCAACTGGGTGACGGAGATCACGCACGTGGACGAGCCCCATCGGTTCGTGGACGAGCAGCGCTTCGGCCCCTACCGCTTCTGGCACCACCAGCACCTCTTCCGCGCGGTGGAGGGCGGCGTGGAGATGACGGACATCGTGCACTACGCGCTGCCGCCGGGCGGCGGGCTGGCGCGCGGGCTCCTGGTGGCGCCGCGCCTCAAGGAGATCTTCGACTACCGCCGCGGGGTGCTGGAGCGCACCTACGGCACCCTTCCCTGATCCTGCCGATGGACACCGCGACCTCCGTTCAGCCCCCGCTTCCCTCCACGCGCCGCGCGCAGCCGCACCGCGTCCTCACCTGGGGCGCTGCGTCGTGCGGCGTGCTGAGCCTGCTCCTGATCGCGGCGGAGCTCGGACCCGCGGCGTTCGCGCTGGGCGTGGCGATCGCGGTGGTGCCGGTGCCCGTCTACGTGGTGCTCGCGCTCTGGCTCGACCGCTTCGAGCCCGAGCCGGCGTGGACGCTGGCGCAGACCTTTGCGTGGGGCGCCACGGTGGCGGTGTTCCTGGCGCTGATGGTCAACGGACTCCTCCAGATCGTGCTCGACGGCGCGTGGGGCGTGGAGATGGGCGAGGTGATCGGCTCCGTCTTCACGGCGCCCATCGTGGAGGAGCTGGCCAAGGGGTTCGCGCTCCTCTTCCTCTTCTCCGAACTGCGCGACGAGTTCGACGGGGTGGTCGATGGCGTGATCTACGCGTCGATGGTGGGGCTGGGCTTCGCTATGGTGGAGAACGTCCAGTACTACGGCCAGGCGGTGGCGGAGGGCACGGAGAGCTCGGTGCTGACCTTCGTGCTGCGCGGGTTGATGGCGCCGTTTGCGCACCCGCTCTTCACCAGCATGTTCGGAATCGGGCTGGGGATGGTGCGCGAGGGGCACAGCAAGGCGCGCGGCTGGCTGGTGGCCGCCTTCGGCCTGGCGGCGGCGATGGGGCTGCACGCGCTCTGGAACCTGTCCGCCTCCTTTGAGGGGTGGTTTCTGGTGCTGTACCTGCTGGTGATGGTCCCCGCCTTCGTGGCCGTGCTCTGGGTGGTGCGCACGTCGCTGCGCCGCGAGGGGCGGGTGATCCGCGAGCACCTGCGGCACCTGGTGGAGATCGGCGCGCTCCCTGCGGGCGAGCTGGAGTGCCTGTGCGGCGTCCGCACCCGGCTAGGGGCGAGCGCGACGGCATTTCGCAAGGGAGGGCTGAGGCGCTGGCGTGCGCGCCGCGAGCTTCACCGCATCGCGAGCGAGCTGGCGTTCCACCGCTGGCGCACGGCGCGCGGACTGTCGATGGGGCCGGAGGCGGATGCGGCGCGCGAGGCGGAGTACATGCTGCGCTTTTCGGAGATCTGCAGGATGCTGGAGCTGCAGGGTAAGGTGGATTAACAGCGGGTCTCACGCGGAGACGCGGAGGTGCAGAGGACGGCAACAGCAGGGCTCACACAGAGACACAGAGACACAGAGAAGAGGATCAGGAGAGGTCGGCTTGCGGCGCGCCTCCGTCCATCGATGTTTGTAACATTGTAATCTGTTTGCTGACAGCAGACAGAGCGTTGTGCCGCAATAACTTAGAGGGGGAGCGCCTGTTTCCGAGGGCGAATCTTCGGGTCACTTTCGGTACCGCGCCCCGCTGACGCGGATTATCTTCGCCACATCCACCACGTTCCGCTCGCGCCCCGACTCCCTCCCGGCGGCGCTTCTGATCTCCAAGAAAAATATGATGTGTCCCATGCTCCGAACGCTCCCGTTCGCGCTTCTGCTGGGGACGGCGGCCTGTGCCTCCGGGCGCGCGGCTCCGGCCCCCCGGCCCGCGGCCCCGGCGCCGCGTCCCGCGCAGCCCGTGCAGGCACCCGAGCCGATCCGCGAGAGCTTCGAGCTCGCGGGCGCGCCTGGGAAAGCGCGCGCCAACATCCTGGGGGACGTGCGCTACGACCTGCCGGTGGAGGCCAACCGCTGGGTGGAGATGGAGCTGGACTTCCTGGTCAATCAGCGGCGCGAGGTGATCGGGCAGTGGCTGTCGCGGGCGGACAAGTACCGGGATTTCGTGCAGGAGATCTTTGCGTCGTACGGCATCCCGCGCGACCTGCACCACCTGGCGATGGTGGAGAGCGGCTACTCGCCCACCGCGCGCAGCCACGCGGGCGCGGTGGGGATGTGGCAGTTCATGTCCACCACGGGTCGGGGGATGGGGCTGCGCATCGACGACGTGGTGGATGAGCGGATGGACCCCGTGCGCTCCACCCACGCCGCGGCGCGCCACCTGCGCGATCTGCACCGCGACTTCCGCGGCGACTGGGCACTGGCGGCGGCGGCGTACAACGCGGGCTCCGGGCGCATCAACCGGGGGCTGGGCCGCTACAACGTCACCAACTTCTGGGATCTCGCCGAGCGCGGCGACCTGGCGCAGGAGACGCGGCACTACGTTCCCCGCCTCTACGCCGTCACCATTATCGGGCGCGACCCGGCTCGCTTCGGCTATCCGGCGCCCGCAAACGTCCTCCCTCGCTTCCGGCCGGACCGCGTGCGGGTGGACATCGAGACGCCGGTGGCCGAGCTTGCCAAGATCGCGAACCTCAACGCCAGCGAGCTCGCCACGCTCAACCCGCACCTTGTGCGCGGCACGGCGCCGGCGGGCTACAAGGTGTGGACGCCGGCGGGGAGCGGCGCTGCCATCCAGATCGCGTTCGACACCTCCGCCTACCGCCGCAGCGGCGGCTACGCCTGGTACACGCTGCGCCCCGGCGAGAACGTCGCGCAGGTCGCGGCGGCCGGCGCGATCCCGGTGGAGCGCATCCGCGAGCTGAACCTGAGCGCCGCGCTGGACCGGATGGGCACGGGCGACCGCGTGCGCCTTCCCGCGCCCGTGGCCCGTACGCTGAGCGCGCGGCCAGTGGAACGCCAGCGCCTCGCCTCCGCCTCCGACGAGCCGCGGGGCCCGAGCTCGCCCGAGCTGGATGCCGCGCGCGCCGAGGCCCGCCGCCTCCGTGCCGCGCGCCGCGAGGAGGAGCGCGCCCGCGAGGCCCAGCGCGAGCAGGAGCGCGAAGCCGCCCGCATCGCCGACCGCGCCCGCGCCGCGCGCCGCGCCGAAGAGCGCGAGGCCGCCCGCGCCGAGGAGCGTGCCGCCAGCGCCCGCCGCCTCGCCGCCCGCACCGAGGCCGAAAAGGACGACGAGGAGACCCCCCGCCGCCGCGCCTCCGAGCGCGACAGTGCGGAGAGCAAGGTGGCCGCCGCCGACGAGCCGCGCCCCCGCCGCTCGTCCGACAGCTCCGCCGCGCGCCGCACGAGCGATGGCGAGCGCGTGGCGAGCCGCTCCGCGACTTCGGACGACGAGCGCCCCACCGCCCGCCGGACGAGCGATGGCGAGCGCGTGGCGAGCCGCTCCGCGTCTTCGGACGAAGAGCGCCCTTCCGCCAGCCGCCCCCGCCGCACATCCGACGGCGAG
>DASVVI010000646.1:0-19511 GCA_036386635.1 Longimicrobium sp. | reverse complement strand
GCTGGATCGCTTCTGCACAGAGTTCGGCATACCCGCCGAAAAGATCGTGTACCAGGATTACGGCTTCGACCTGGCCTCCCTCCGCGGTCGTGAGCGCCAGCCGGAGCGGGAGATCGTGTTCGGGTACATCGGTACGCATATCCCCGCTAAAGGAATACATCACCTGATCCAGGCCTTCGGCGGCTTAGGCGGATCGGTGAGGCTACGTATCTGGGGCCGTCCGCGCGGGGCGAGCACGGAAGCGCTCCAAGCGATGGCGGCCTCGCTCCCCGGAGACGCCGCGAGCCGCGTGGAATGGCTGCCAGAATACCGGAACGCCGACATCGTCAGGGACGTCTTCAACCGCGTGGATGCTATCGTGGTGCCGTCCGTATGGGTCGAGAACTCACCGCTGGTGATCCATGAGGCCTTGCAGGCCAGGGTGCCGGTAATCACCGGCGACGCTGGCGGGATGAGCGAGCTGGTTAGTGACGGGGAGAATGGGCTGCTCTTCGCCCACCGCGACCCGGAGGCGCTTCGGGTGGCCATGCAGCGCCTCGTAGACGAGCCGGGACTCGGGGCGAGGCTGGGCGCCCGGGGTTACCTGGCGTCGGAGAGCGGCGACGTAACGGACATCCGGGAGCACGTGCGCGAGATGGAAGCGCTCTACGCGCGGGTAATCCGTGAGAAGCGCCAGGCGCGCGTACCCACCAAGCCGGGACCCTGGCGTATCACCTTCGACACCAACCCGGATGAATGCAACCTGCGCTGCATCATGTGCGAGGAACACTCGCCCCACAGCGACCGGCAGCGGGAGCGGGAGGCTGCGGGCCGGCCGCGGAGACGTATGCCGCTCGAGCTGCTGCGCACCGTCCTGGAGGATTCGCGCGACACGCCTCTCCGCGAGATCATCCCTTCCACGATGGGTGAGCCTCTGGTTTACCAGCACTTCGACGAGTTGGTCGGCCTATGCGTGGAGCACGGCCTGCTGATGAACCTGACCACGAACGGGACCTTCCCGCGACGGGGCGCACGGGAGTGGGCGAAGCGGCTTGTCCCTATCCTTTCGGACGTGAAGATCTCCTGGAATGGAGCAACGCGGGAGACGCACGAGGCCGTGATGCTCGGCACCCGCTGGGAACGCGTGCTGGACAATCTCCGGGCGTTCGTGGAGGAGCGTGATGCCCATGCACGTACCGGTGGACACCGGGCAAGGGTAACGCTCCAACTCACCTTCCTGCAGACGAACGTGGCCGAGCTGGCGGACATCGTCCGACTCGCGGCCTCCCTCGGCGTGGATCGCGTGAAGGGGCATCACCTGTGGGCCCACTTCGATGCGATCCGCCCGCTGTCGATGCGCCGCAGCCCGGAGTCCATCGCACGATGGAACCAGGCCGTCCACGAGGCCCGCCGAGCGGCAGAAGCTCACGCGCTTCCCGACGGACGCCACGTACTGCTGGAGAACTTTCACCTATTGAACTCGGACGCGGTAGCTGACATGGCTCCAGGTGCGCGCTGCCCGTTTCTTGGAAAGGAGGCGTGGGTGAGCGCCCAAGGGCGGTTCAATCCCTGCTGCGCTCCCGATGTCCAGCGGCGCACTCTCGGAGAATTCGGCGATCTGACCCGGGTGGGGATACAGGAAGTTTGGAGCGGCGATGCATACCGGCGGCTGCAGGAGACATACGAGGAGCACCCGCTCTGCCGCGGATGCAACATGCGCCAGCCTGTGGAGGTTGCCCCGTGACTAATTCCTGGGCGCGCACCGAGGTGGCGCACGCACGCACGCACCACCTGGCACCGGGCGGAGCCCCGCTTTACCCGGCTCGCATTATCGAGGTACTGTCCTTTCATGAGCCGGGTCTCGCCGCGGTACGTGACGATACCGGAGCCTTCCACATCCTCCCCTCGGGAGAGCCGGCCTACGCCCGGCGCTTCAGTCGCACTTTCGGCTTCTACGATGGTCGCGCCGCGGTAGATGACCGGAGCCGTGCATTCCACATTCTCGCTGATGGAACCGATCTCGGCACGGAACGCTACGCCTGGTGCGGCAACTTCCAGGGGGCCCGCTGTACCGTTCGAACGGAGAGGAGCGAGTACTTCACATCGACCTGGCTGGTCGCCCGGCTTATCCGGAGCGGTATGCGTACGCCGGAGACTTCCGAGAGGGGATTGCCGTGGTACAGGAACTGTCCGGGCATCACCTGCACATCCTGCACGACGGCGTTCCACTGAACGGCCGCCGCTTTGTGGACCTGGACGTGTTCCACAAGGGATTCGCCCGTGCGCGGGATACTCGAGGCTGGCACCACGTCGATCTCGACGGCGAACCCGCCTACGCACGGCGTTTCGCGGCAGTGGAGCCCTTCTACAACGGACAGTCCCGCGTCGAACGCGGGGACGGCGTACTGGAGGTCATCGACGAGCGTGGAGCCACTGTATGTGAGCTTGGGTCACCCGTCGAACGCACTCCCGCGCATGGATGAGGCGGCGCTGGTCCGCTTCGCCAGATCGTGCCTCGCTCCCGTGCTCGGTGACGAACCTGCCGGCTGGTTCTACCTCGCGGGTGGCGCGTTCAAAACTCTCCTGCACCGGCGTCCACCGCGTGATCTTGACCTCTGGCCGGCCACACGGTCCGACGGGGAGCTACTCGTTTCGCAACTCCTCCGCCGTGGCGCTAAGGCGGTACGTGACAATCCTCCTTACCAGACCGCCTTTACGTTAGCGGGCCGGTTGATCGAGGTCGCCCACGACACGTCAGCAGCGAGTCTGAAAGACCGGCTCGGGCAATTCGACCTGGCGCTTTCCGCGATCGGGGTAGAACACCGGGACGGCGTCTGGCGCGGCGCCATCCACCCGCAGGCAATCGAATCCGTGCGACGACGAGAGGTGCTGCTCCTGACGCCCCTTGTCAATTGGAAGTACGCTCTAGCGACTCTGGAACGGGTGCGCCGGTACGCGGCGGAGCTCGCCTTCCGTGTTCCGGGGGAGGCGGAGCAAGCAATCTGGGAGGTTTTCGCCGATCAATCGCCAGAACAGCAGCATGCGATGATCGCTCGATACCTGCGTGTGAGCGTAGGAGACGAGCGGATCTTGGAAGAGGCGCGGCGTCGAATGGGATCACAGCTGTGATGAGTGAGCACGCCGTTCCCATGATTGCCGGGCTCTATTTTTACGTGCGCGGCGGCGTGCGTCGCTTTCCTCACATCACTCTAACGGAGATCCCGCGCAGCTTGGAAGTGAATCCCTGGTATCGCGACAGACTCCTCGTGCTCGCCGGGGACCAGGAATGCGCGTCTCTGCTGGAAGGGATGGGTTTGCGGGTCCACCGCGTCTTTGATGGCGCACCCGCGAACGTGCGCCACGATACCGCGCACCGGATGAAACATTGGATGTGTCTATGGGCGCTCAGGACATTCGGAGAGTTCCTCTGGATCGATTGGGATACGGTCGCCCTCCGGAAACCGGACGAGGAGTTCTGGTCGTTCTGCCGCGCAAAAAATACCCCGAAGTTCATCCACATCCCTGGATACTGGGCAACCGTAAACTGCGGGATCTACTATGCTGGCGCCTCGTGGGCGGAACGAATGGAGCGCAGCCTTTCCGCTGCGGCCGGCGTCTCGAACGACGAGTTGCTCTGGTGTTCCGTGCTCCCGAATCGCGTGACGGAGCGACCGGAGTTCTGGTGGGGAGAACGCATCATGAACATCTGGTCGGAGGCGGCTATAGAGCGTGTCACGTCCCGCACGGTGTTCGCCCATGTCGGCGATCTCACCTGGGCATCGGCCCTGCGGCAGGCCGCGAACGCAAAGGTGTAGCCCAGAGATGCCAGGCCGCGAACTCTGCCCTGCGCTCCGTAGCGGCGCCGGAACTCTTTGGCGCCTCCGGCTACCCACGCGTCGGCAGCCGGCGACCGGGGTCTGAATCAACCCGCCGCTTCAACCTGCGGCTCCGCCACCGGCTCCCGCGCCCGGTGCACCTCCTCTCCTCGTCCCAGGTTGCGGGCGATGACGGCGAAGGCGATGGCGGCGGCGAGGAGGTAGAGCGCGGCTTCGGTGTAGGCGCCGAAGAGGAGGCGGCCGACGCCGAAGAGGGTGGCGTAGACGCTCACCACGCCCGCGACCCAGTTGGCCCACCCCAGCGCCCCCTCGGCCACGGGCTCGCCTGGGAAGCCGGCCAGGGCCTGCACGGGCCGCCACCCGCGGCCGCCGGGGCGCACGCGGCGGTAAAAGTCCACCAGCTTCTCCTCGTCGGTGGGGGCGGTCAGAAAGGTGACGGCGACCCAGACGATCGTGGTGATGACCGTGGTCGCGAGCATCAGGTAGGCGCCCTCCAGCGGGTCCACGGGGTCGTAGATGCCGAGGCCCGTGAGCGCGGCAAAGGAGACGAGCGCGGCGACCATGGCGCTGATCTCCGACCACGCGTTGATGCGCCACCAGTACCAGCGAAAGATGTACACCAGCCCCGTCCCCGCCCCCAGCGCGATCATGATGCGCCACGCGCCCTCGATGGAGCCGACCCAGTACAGGACGTACGTGACGCCCGAGCCCAGGATGAAGGTCACCACCGTGGCGAGTCGGGAGAGCGCGATCACCTTCCGCTCCTCGGCCGCCGGGTTCACGAAGCGGAGATAGAGGTCGTTGATCAGATACGACGCACCCCAGTTGAGCTGCGTGGAAATCGTGGACATGTACGCCGCCGCGAACGCCGCGATCATCAGCCCGCGGAAGCCGGTGGGGAGCAGGTCCACCACCGCGCGGATGTAGCCGGTGGCGGGGTCCTCAAGGTCCGGGTAGAGCACCACGACGCAGAGCGCGGTCAGGATCCACGGCCAGGGGCGGATGGCGTAGTGGGCGATGTTGAACCAGAGCGTCGCCAGCATCCCGTCGCGCTCGGTGCGGGCGCTGAAGATGCGCTGCGCGATGTACCCGCCCCCGCCCGGCTCCGCGCTGGGATACGACGTCGCCCACCACTGCACGGAGAGGTACGCCAGGAATGCGGTGAGCGGCATCCACGCGGCGTCACTGCTTGGGAAGAAGGAGAGCGCGGCATCGGCCGAGCCGTAGTGCTCGGGCAGGCGCGCAACGAGCGTGTCGATGCCGCCAACGGCGTTCACCGCAAAGATCGCCAGGATGATGGAGCCGCCCATCGCGATGCCGAACTGCACGAAGTCCGTCACCAGCACGCCCCACAGCCCGGAGAGCACCGAGTACGCCATCGTCACCACGAACATTACCACCAGTGCCTGCACCGGTGCGATCCCCAGCGTCACGCCCAGGATCTTGAGCATGGCCAGGTTCACCCAGCCGATGATGATCAGGTTGATGGGGAGCGCCATGTACAGCGCGCGGAAGACGCGCAGGATGGCGGCCGGCCTGCCGCTGTAGCGGAGCTCGGTGAACTCCACGTCTGTCATCACCCCCGCGCGCCGCCATAGCCGGGCGTAAAAGAAAACGGTGAGCATCCCGCTCATCACCATGTTCCACCAGAGCCAGTTGCCGGCGATGCCGTTCGACGCCACCATCCCCGTGACCGCCAGCGGCGTGTCGGCGGCGAAGGTGGTGGCTACCATCGACGTGCCCGCGAGCCACCAGGGCACGGAGCGGCCGGAGACGAAGTACTCCGACACGCTCTTCCCAGCCCGGCGCGTGTAGGCGAGGCCGATGGCGGCGGAAAGGACGAAGTACGCGGCTACGATCAGCCAGTCGACGAGGGCGAGCTTCATCGGATGTGCTCCGGGGGGCGGGCGGGGCGTTGCGTGGGACGGTGATAGTAGTCGTCCGCGTTCCGGGGTGCAAAGGGTTGAACGGCGGGGCTCACGCGGAGGCGCGGAGACGCGGGGAGAGGACGGCGGGTCCCTTGTGGCGGCGAGCAGATTCGTCCTACACTGATTCCCTCCTCGTATCGACCATCCTCCCCGCGCGGATCCGAATGGAGATGAAGCCCGGCCGCGGTGTGCTCGTGTTTGGCCTGCTCAGTTTGATGGGTACCGCGGCGTGCCGCACGCCCCCGGTCGCGGCGCCGGCGCCCGTGGCCGCGCCGGTCGCGCACCGCATCATCCCGGCGCCCGCGTCGATCGTGCTGGCGGAGGCGGATTCGTTCGCCATCACGGCGGCCACAGGGATTCGCGTGGGGGCGGGGGCGGAGGCGGTCGGCGCGCAGCTCGCGGAGATGCTGCGCACGCCGACCGGCTTTCCCGTTGCGGTTTCGTCGGCGGATGGGAGTATCGCGTTGAGTCTGACGGGGGCGGAGGCGCTGGGGGAAGAGGGGTACGAGCTGCGTATCACGCGCGACTCCGTGTCGCTGGTCGCCCACCGCGCGGCGGGGCTGTTCCGCGGGGTGCAGACGCTCCGGCAGATGCTGCCGCCGCGCATCGAGGCGGAGGAAAGCGTGCAGTCGCGGCGCCCGTGGAAGATCCCGGCGGGCGTGATCCGGGACCGGCCACGCTTCGCCTGGCGCGGGGCGATGCTGGACGTGGCGCGACACTTCTTCACCGTGCACGAGGTGAAGCAGTACATCGACGCCATCGCCCTCTACAAGATCAACGTCCTCCACCTGCACCTGAGCGACGACCAGGGGTGGCGGATCGAGATCGCGTCGCGGCCGCGGCTTGCCGAGGCCGGCGGGAGCACGCAGGTGGGCGGAGGGGCTGGCGGCTTCTACACGCAGCGCGAGTACGCCGAGATCGTGCGCTACGCGGCGGAGCGCCACATCACCGTCGTGCCCGAGATCGACATGCCGGGGCACACCAACGCCGCCCTCATCGCCTACCCGGAGCTGAGCTGCGGAAAGCAGCCGCCGGCTGCCTACACGGGGATCCGCGTCGGCTTCAGCGCGCTCTGCGCCGGCAGCGAGGAGACGTACCGGCTGGTGGACGACGTCGTGCGCGAGCTCGCCGCCATCACGCCCGGCCCGTACATCCACGTGGGCGGCGACGAGGTGGAGGCGCTCACGCCGGCGGAGTACGCGCGCTTCATCGAGCGCGTCCAGGAGATCGTCGGGCGGCACGGCAAGCGGATGGTCGGGTGGGAGGAGGTCGCAAAGGCGCGGCTCCATCCCACCACCCTCGTGCAGCACTGGCGAAGCGATTCCGTGGCGGTGACGGCGGTGCGGCAGGGGGTGAAGCTGATCCTGTCGCCATCGAGCCGCACGTACCTGGACATGCGCTACACGCGCGAGACGATGCTGGGGCTCAACTGGGCCGGCTTCATCGAGGTCGACCACGCCTACGGCTGGGACCCCGCATCCCTTCTCCCCGGAGTCACGGAGGCGAGCGTGATGGGGGTGGAGGCGCCGATGTGGAGCGAGACGGT
This sequence comes from Longimicrobium sp., assembly GCA_036386635.1. Taxonomy (GTDB): domain Bacteria; phylum Gemmatimonadota; class Gemmatimonadetes; order Longimicrobiales; family Longimicrobiaceae; genus Longimicrobium. The sequence continues at coordinate 12,222 of DASVVI010000646.1, read as the reverse complement.
AAAGAACATGACGGCGCTCCAGTTCATGGCCTTCCCGCGCCTCACCGCCATAGCCGAGATCGGCTGGAGCCCGGCCGCGGCCATGGATTGGGAGAGCTTCCGCATCCGCCTCGCCGCGCAGGCGCCGCGCTGGGAGATGATGGGCGTCAACTTCCACCGCTCGCCGCAGGTTCCGTGGCCATGAAAAGGACCGCCTGGCCTCACACAGAGAGCACAGAGGGAACCGCGAGGCGCAGAGGACAGCCCTTTCCCTTATTCTTTCCTCACCCCTCCGTGTCTCTGCGTGAGGCCAGCCGTTCCCTGGAGATGTTATGAACCGAGTCTTGTTCGCCGCGATCGCGCTGCTGGCCGCGTGCGCACCCTCGCCCGCCCCGACGCGCGAGAAGCCCGCGGCGGCGCCTGTACGCCCTGTGGCGCCGCGTCCCGCCCCGCGTCCCGCGCTGGCGGCGCCGGGGGAGGTGGGAATGAGCGACCGGCTGATCCCGTCGCTCGATTCGATCATCGAGGCGGCCATCGCGGACCGCGCTTCGCCCGGAGCGGCCATCGCCGTGGGACGGAGCGGGCGGATCGTGGCGAGCAAGGGGTACGGGCGCACGGATTGGGCGCAGGGCGCGCCCGCCGTCACCGACAGCACGCTGTACGACCTCGCCTCCCTCACCAAAGTGGTCGCCACCACCACCGCGGCGATGATCCTGGAGGAGGAGGGGCGGCTGGACCTCGACCGCCCCGTCGCACGGTACCTTCCCGGCTTCGACGCGCCCGACAAGGCGGCGATCACCCCGCGCATGCTCCTCGCGCACAACAGCGGGATGAACGCGTATCACACGCTGTACCGCGAGGCGAAGGGGCGCGAGGAGTACCTCAAGGCCATCAACGCCCGCCCGCTGGCGCACCCGCCGGGCACGCACTTCGAGTACATCGACTGGAACCTGATCGTGCTCCAGCTCGTGGTGGAGCGCGTAACGAGCGAGCCGCTCGACGAGTTCCTCCGCAAGCGTGTCTTCGAGCCGCTGGGGATGCGCGACACGCGGTTCAATCCGCCCGAATCGCTCCGCCCCCGCGTCGCGCCGACCGAGGTGCAGGCGTTCCGCGGCGGGCAGGTGTGGGGCGTGGTGCACGATGAGAATGCCTGGTCGCTCGGCGGCGTGGCGGGGCACGCGGGGCTCTTCTCCAGCGCGCGCGACCTGGCCGTCTTCGCCACCATGATGCTGAACGGCGGCGAGTACGGCGCCGTGCGCATCCTGCGCCCCGAGACCATCTCGCGCTGGACGCGCCGCCAGGCCCCCGCATCGAGCCGGGCGCTGGGCTGGGACACGCCGTACCCTGGATCGAGCGCGGGCCGCAACTTCTCTCCGACCTCGTTCGGCCACACGGGCTTCACCGGCACCTCCATCTGGATGGACCCCGTGAACGGCGTGTTCGTGGTCCTGCTCACGAACCGCATCAATCCCACCCGCGACAACCCGAAGCTGGGCCCCCTGCGCATCGCCGTCGCCAACGCCGTGCAGGGCTCAGTGGTCGGCCCCGCGCCGCGGAGCCGCGAATGACGTCGCGCGCCACGACGTTCATCCGCGACATGCTGAAGGCGCTCACGAAGGCGGCGGCGGTCGGGGGCGCCATCGCCGCACCCGCCACCGCCGCTCAGGCGCAGACGCCGGACCGGCTGCGGACGGACTGGGCGTACCTGGAGCGCTTCCGCGCCGAGAACGCCTCGCTCGGGCCGCCGCGCCGGGGCGAGGAGCGCGTTGTCTTCATGGGCAACTCCATCGTGGAGGGATGGGCGCCGTACTTCGTCACGATGTTCCCGGATAAGCCGTACGTCGCGCGCGGCATCAGCGGCCAGACGTCCCCGCAGATGCTAGTGCGCTTCCGCCAGGATGTGATCGCGCTGAAGCCGCGGGTCGTCGTGATCCTCGCCGGGACCAACGACATCGCGGGGAACACCGGGCCGGCCACGCTGGAGATGATCCAGGACAACATCGCGTCCATGACCGAGCTGGCGCAGGCGAACGGCATCCGGGTGGTGCTCGCATCCGTGCTGCCCGCGTTCCGCTACCGGTGGAAGCCGGAGCTGGAGCCGGCGCCTATCATCGTCGCGCTGAACACGTGGATCAGGGACTACGCGGTGAGCCACGGCGCCGTGTACCTCGACTTCCACACGGCGATGGCGGACGAGCGGCAGGGCATGCGCGGCGACCTTTCCGCAGACGGCGTGCATCCACACGAGGCGGGGTACCGGGTGATGGCGCCGCTGGCGGAGAGCGCGATCGCGCAGGCGCTTCGCAGGCGGCCGCGGTGATGGGCGGCGCGCTCCGTGCGTGACTCGCGCGCGTACGGAGACCCCTGCGACCGGAGCGACATTGGTGGAGAGGCACCCGCGGCTGATCCTGATCGGGGTGGATGAAGCAATACGCGAGGCGCTGCGGGAAGTCCTCGCCGATGCGTTTCCCGAGCTGTCGGTCGAGTTCCCCGATCCGTGGTCGAGCCGCTTCGGATGGACCGAGGAGGACTGCCACACCCTGGTCGAACAGTCGCCCGAGCCCATCTTCCTCTACGACGAGGGCGGGCTCCTGTACGCCAATCGCGCCGCGGCACGGGCGGTGGGCTTCACTCCCGAGGAAGTGGTCGGGCGCTCGCTGCTGGGCTTCGTGCACCCGGATGACCGCGCCCGCGTGCTGGACCGCATGAAGCGGGTCTTCGACGAGCGCGTCTCGCCCGAGGTGGTCGAGCTACGGCTGATGCACCGCGACGGAAGCGTGCGCATCGTGGAGATCATCTCCGTGCCGGTGCTCCTCAGGGGACGGCCGGGTGCGCAGGTGATCGGCCGCGACGTGACGGAGCGCAGGCGCGCGGAGGACCGGCTGCGGCACGCGGCGCTCCACGATCCCCTCACCGGCCTCCCCAACCGCGCCGCGCTCCTGGAGCACCTCGACCGCGTCCTCGCCGAGCCGGGCGCGCGGATCGCGCTCTCCTTTCTGGACCTCGACGGCTTCAAGGTCGTCAACGACAGCCTCGGCCACGCCGCCGGCGACGAGGTGTTGTGCGAGGTGGGCACCCGGCTGCGGAAGTGCGCGGGCCCCGAGGCGTTCGTCGCCCGCTTCGGCGGCGACGAGTTCGTCTTCAGCGTGCCCGCGTGCGACGAGGAGTCCCTCGCGGCTCGCGTCAGGGAGGTGGTCGACGGGTGCCTGGGGTGGATCGAGGTGTCGGGGCGGCGCGTGCGGGTGCGCGGCAGCACGGGAACCGCCGTCGCCGGGGACGTGAGCGGCAACGAGCTGATCCGCCGCGCGGACCTGGCGCTGTACCGCGCCAAGGAGGCGCGCCGCGGCGGCGTGGTGCTTTTCGACGCGGAGCTCCACGCGCACGTGCAGGAGCGGCTCGCGCTGGAGAGCGGGCTGGCGGAGGCGCTTTCGTCCGGCGGGCTGGAGGTGCACTTCCAGCCCATCGTGCGGCTCTCGGACGGCGTCATCGCGGGAGCGGAGGCCCTTTCGCGCTGGTCGCATCCCGAGCTGGGGTCGATCGCCGCGGACCGCTTCGTACGCATCGCGGAGGAGGTGGGGCTCTCCTTTCCGCTGGACATGCTCGCGATGGAGCGGGCGTGCGAGGTGGCGGCCGCGGACGCGGAGCTCAGCGTGAGCGTCAACGTCTCCGCCGCGCACCTGGGCGACCCCCGCCTGGTGGCCGAGGTCCAGCGCGTGCTCCACGGCTGCGGCCTTCCCCCACGGCGGCTGGCGCTGGAGATCACCGAGGGCGAGATCGTCCGCAACCCGGAGACGGCGATCGCGGCGCTGCACGAGCTGCGCGCGCTCGGCGTGGTGATCCACCTGGACGATTTCGGCACCGGCTACTCGTCGCTCGCCTACCTGGAGCGGCTCCCGGTGGACGCGGTCAAGATCGACCGCTCCTTCGTGGCGCGCGGCGGCGACGACCCGGTGATCCTGCGCTCCATCGTCGCCCTGATCCGCGCCCTCAACCTCCAGGTCATCGCCGAGGGTGTGGAGACCGAGGCCGACCTGCGGCGTGTGCGCGAGGTGGGCTTCGACTACGCGCAGGGCTACTTCTTCTCCCGCCCCATCGCCGCTCCCGCCCTCGCCGCGCTACTGGCGGATGGGCCGCGCTGGTAGGCGTCAGAGCCGCAGCGCCGCCTCCAGATCCTCGTGTTCGAACGGCTGACCCGCGTCAACCATGCCGGTACGCACCTGACGCGATTCCGGGGGGAGTGCAGCGACGCGTTCAGCTTTCCTTCGATGGGCGCTTTCGTGGAAAGCTGTGAATTCGTTGAGGGAGCGCCGCCTCGTCAAGCCCCTGCCCAATCGGATCGCGGCCGATGTCGGCTAGGGAGCCGAGGGGCTCGTGAAGGCCGACAACGAACAGGGCGGTCGCATAGATCCCCATGGACACGGATGGATCGCCGCGCTCCATGCGCAGGAGCGTGGGGCGGCTGATCATTACGCGCTCAGCCATCACCGCAGTCGAGATCCGGCGGCGCAACCGGGCGGCGCGAAGGTCGTTGCCGAGTTTGCGTAGCGCTCGCTTGATGGGGAGCGGCATTGGCGGAGTCGTTCTGGGCATGACCGTACGTTAAATATCTTTTGCACAGTACGCAACGACGCAACTTATATGTTGCTTAGCAACCGCATCCGCAGCATCTGGCACTCAGTCGTAATTTTACGACCGGACCGCGGCCGGTGAGCCGCATGCCGTTCGCGGCTCCGCGCGTTATCTTCTCCCCGCCCCCACCATCCAAGATCGTGACCAGGAGCTTTCCGATGCGCAGTATCCAGAGTTCCCCCGCCCGCGCCGCCTGGCTGCTGGGTGCGCTCGCGCTGGCACCGCTCCCCGCCGCGGCGCAGGGCGGGCCGGCGGATGCCGACATCCAGCGGCGCGTGGACGCGGTGACGCCCAAGGTGGTGGCGTGGCGGCGCGACATCCACCAGAACCCGGAGCTGGGGAACCGCGAGGTGCGCACCGCCCGCCTCGTCGCCGAGCACCTGCGCGCCCTGGGGATGGAGGTGCAGACGGGGGTGGCGCACACCGGCGTCGTGGGCGTGCTCAAGGGCGGCCGGCCGGGTCCCGTGGTGGCGCTGCGGGCGGACATGGACGCGCTGCCGGTCACGGAGCAGGTGAACCTCCCCTTCGCGTCGAAGGCGAGGACGGAGTACAACGGGCAGCAGGTGGGGGTGATGCACGCCTGCGGGCACGACAACCACGTCGCCATCCTGATGGGCGCCGCGGAAGTGCTGGCCGGGATGCGCGCGCAGCTCCCCGGCACGGTGAAGTTCATCTTCCAGCCCGCCGAGGAGGGTCCGCCCGCCGGCGAGGAGGGCGGCGCGAAGATGATGGTGAGGGAGGGGGTGCTGGAGAACCCGAAGCCGGAAGCCATCTTCGGGCTGCACGTGGGCGTCATCCCGGCGCCGGTGGGCACCATCTCGTACCGCCCGCGCGGTGCGATGGCCGCCGCGGACAACCTGCGCATCATCGTGCGCGGCCGTCAGACGCACGGCGCGGTACCGTGGAGCGGCGTGGACCCCATCGTCATCAGCGCGCAGATCGTCCAGGGGCTGCAGACCATCGCCAGCCGCCAGAGCAACCTGACCACCGCGCCGATCGTCGTGACCATCGGGAGCATCAACGGCGGGGTGCGCGGCAACATCATCCCCGACTCGGTGGTGATGGTGGGCACCATCCGCACGCTCGACAAGGACATGCAGACCGACGTGCACGACCGCATCCGCCGCACCGCGGAGATGATCGCGCAGAGCGCCGGCGCCACCGCGCAGGTGGTGATCGACAAGGGCGTGGCGCCGCTCACCTTCAACGATCCCGCGCTCACCGAGCGGATGCTCCCCACGCTCCTGCGCGTCGGCGGCGCGGAGCGCGTGCAGCTCGTGCCGCCCACCATGGGCGCGGAGGACTTCTCCGAGTTCCAGGCGCAGGTGCCGGGGCTCTTCATCTTCCTGGGCGTGGTCCCCGCCGGGCAGGACCTCACCAAGGTGGCGCCCAACCACTCGCCCCTCTTCTTCGCGGACGAGGGCGCGCTCCCGGTGGGCGTGCGCGCCATGACGCAGCTCGCGGTGGACTACCTGGCCCGCCCGGCCGCCCGCCGCTGACCACGATGCGCTTCCCGGGCTCGATGCGCCTCGCCGCGTGCGGGCGTGCGCTCGCCGTCGTCCTGGTGCCGCTCGCGCTCTTTGCGTGCGCGCGGCGGCAGGCGGTCACGGATGGGTTCCGCGCGGGCGGGGACACGGCCGAGCTCACGCGGCTGCACGAGCGCTACCGCCTGGCCGCCCTCGGCACGCGCGAGTTCACGCAGGGGGAACTGTGGAGCGCGCTGGGTCCGCTGGTGGATGCCGCGGGCGGACCCGAGCGCAGCGAGGCCGGGCGTTCCGCCGAGGGGCGCCCGATCTACCGCGTGCGCTACGGCGCGGGCCCCACGCGCGTGCTGCTCTGGTCGCAGATGCACGGCAACGAGTCCACCGCCACGATGGCGCTCGCGGACCTCTTCCGCTTCCTCGCCGAAGCGCCGGACGATCCGCGCGCACGCCGCCTGGCGGAGCGGCTGACCATCGAGGCCCTCCCCATGCTGAACCCGGACGGCGCCGAGCGCTTCCAGCGGCGCAACGCGATGGGGATCGACGTCAACCGCGACGCGCGGGCGCAGGCTACCCCCGAGGGACGGCTCCTGCGCGCGGAGCACGAGCGGTTCCGCCCCCACTTCGGCTTCAACCTGCACGACCAGGACGTCCGCGCTCGCGTCGGCACGAGCGACCGGCTGGCGGCCATCGCGCTGCTCGCGCCGCCGTTCGGCCCTTCGCCAGAGGACAACGCCGTGCGCATGCGCGCCAAGCGCGTGGCCGCGGTGGTGCGCATGGCCGCCGAGCCGCTGGTGGGCGGCCACGTCACGCGCTACGACGACACCTTCAACCCGCGCGCCTTCGGCGACCTGATGCAGAGCTGGGGGACGAGCACGGTGCTCATCGAGTCCGGCGGCTGGCGCAACGATCCCGAGAAGCAGTACCTGCGCAGGGTGAACTTCGTGGCGCTGCTGGCCGCGCTCGAAGCCATCGCCACCGAGGCCTACGCCGCCGCCGACCCCGCCCGCTACGAGGAGCTGCCCGAGAACGGCAGGGCCGTCAACGACCTGCTGGTGCGCGGCTCCACCGTCGTCGTGCCCGGACTGGAGCCGTACCAGGCCGACGTGACGATCAACTTCGCCGATCCGCTGGCGCGACGCGGCGGCCGCATCGTGGAGATCGGCGACCTGGCCGAATCCGCCGCCCGCGACACCATCGACGCGGCGGGTCTCTTCCTGCACCCCGGCCGCGAATCGCTCGCGCAGGACGTCCCCGGCCGCGCGGCGCTGATGGTGGACCGCCCCGCATCGTTCGTCCTCCGCCGCGGCCGCGACCCCGCCAGCGAGGTGGTGTGGAGGATCGACGCGGACACGTCCCGCAGAGCCCCACCGCCAGTCCAGTAACCGACCCGCGGACTCCTCAAGCCAACGGATACCATGTCGAGGCCCGCCGCCCTGCTCGCCCTGCTCATCCTCGCCGCGTGCAGTTCCGATCCCAGGGAGGCACCGCAGACCACCGAGAAGAGCGGCGTCGAGAGCGAACCCGCCGGCCCCTCTACGCCCATCCCCGCCGCCCAGACCCCCACACCGGCGACTCCAGACACCGCCGCCGCGGCCATGACGCCCGCCGACACCAACACGACCCTGCCCGCCGCGACTCCGGAAGAAGCGGCGCCGCCGCCGGAGCCGTGAACATCAATGCTCGACGTTGTTGCTTATAAACAGCATTCCACACTATGTTGTTTATAAGATACTTCGGATTGAGCGCTGACATAATCGGAAATGCAGATCCAAACGCCACGTGACCTCGGACTCAGGATTCGCGATCAGCGCCTGCGGATTCGGATGACCCAGGCCGAGCTCGCCAGATCGATTGGCGCGTCCCGGTCCTGGGTCTTCCAGATGGAGCGCGGAAATCCCGGAGCGGAGGTCGGGCTCGTGCTAAAGGCGCTGCAAGCCCTTGGGTTGATGATGGATGTGGGCGCTGGCGAGGAGGCTGCCGGGGATCAGCAGGCCGGCGCTGAACCCCTCCACCGGGTGGATCTCGCGCGCATTCTCGACCGCGCGAGAGAGAGACTCCCGTGATGAGGATACCAGTACTGGTGGCACTCCTGGATGGCCGAGTCGTGGGACAGGTGCGTCTCGAGCGGAACGGGCGTCTTCGATTCGTCTATGACGTCAGGGGCCCTTGAGCGCACCGCTGAATGCGTGAAGGAGCTGGACTGCGGGGCAGCGGAATATCGCTTCCTGGGTTACGCTCTGCTCCTAGTAACCTATTAACCGTTTTGGACGCTGGTCGACTCCAGCCACCGGCCCGCACCCTATCACTTACCTACGACGTTCACATCGATCGAGGAGGCTACGACTCTCAAGGGCGGGCCCCCTGGACAGCGTGCCGCTACGGATGCTCGAAATCGGCTTCGTCCTCCGTGGAGCGGGGTGCGTAAAGGGCGAGTCGCCCATACGGATTGAGCTTGCCGGACGTCCATAGCCCTGCCCATTGGTCTTTTTTCTCACGTGCGTCCAGATCCACAAGGGTCGAGGGCTTTGGCGCCTCGCCGGAGGACCGAGCTTCTGATGAGGCATATCAAAAACGCAGCCGAGGGTTATCTCACCGGCCTACCGGACGCTTGGATTGATATCACTGAGTCCGTGCGACTGTCACTCGTTGAGCTCGCTGAGGATTACTCACCTGGCAGGTTGGTGAATCCAGGGCATGAGATCTTCGACAACGCAGTGAACGCTGCCTTGTTCGACCCTGGACTTGTTCGAAGCGTCGCATCCGCCAACAACGGGAAAGACATTCGGAAGTTACTGCGCCACGCGCTAATCGATGCGATCCAAGAATCGTCTGAGGAAATCGGAGCCGGAGGAGAAGTATTCTACAAGGAGCAAAACTCTCTTGGTGTATCCGCCGTGGCTCTCTGGAGACCCGCGCCGAAGCGTGATCCGGACGAACCGGCTCCTTGGATACCGATGGAGGATTTCAACAGTGCGCTGGAAGAGGGATTGGACAACCGCTTTGGTCCTGCCGCTGACCGTCGCGATTCCACTGGCAAAAACCGCTCTATCGTTACGCAACTTGAAGTCGTTGACGTTGCGATGTACACGGTGCTGAAGCAACACCCGGAGCTCGCGCGGAACCTACCTTGGAGAACCTTTGAGCGCCTCATCGCAGACATCCTCGAGGAGTTCCAATTCGAAGTTGAATTGACTCAAGGAACGAAGGACGGAGGAATTGATGTTATCGCGATCAAAAAAGACACGCACTTTGGAGTACACAGGTATTTGCTTCAAGCAAAAAGGTGGGCTAACAAGGTAGGTGTAGAGCCTGTGCAGCAACTCCTGTTTCTACAGTCGCATCATCATGCAACCAAGTCGTGCCTGGTGACGACCTCTACGTTTACCAGTGGCGCATGGCAGCTAGCGGAGCAGTACAAGTGGCAGCTTGAACTCCGAGACTTTGATGGTCTCACCAAATGGATTGAGATGGCTCACGCGTCAAAGCTACGGAATTCGACCCCCCAGAGAATTGAATAGCGCGCGGGGCATCGGATACCTCGGATGTTTCGAATGGTATGACCCCTACGCAGCTCGGGCGCCGGAACTCCCTGATGGCGGCGGGGTCTGACCCCCTCCACCACGCGGAACAACAGGTAACTCGCTGTCCCGAAACCACATCGGGAACGGTTCGTGCGCGGTGGATGTGGTTACGCCGGCGCCGCCGGACCCGCACACTCGGCTTCCGCAGGATGCAATACACTCAGCGCACCCGACTCTCCGGATCGTTCAGCGCCGCGGCGGCCATCGCCGGGGTGGTGATGGGGCTGGCCATCGGCACCTCGTGGGGGGAGGAGAACGTCCGCCGCGAGCTGCGCGACCTGACGCTCGTTCCGTCGTCGTTCGACGTGGACCCGCTGCGGGGGCTGACGCGCGCCGAGATGCTGGCCGCGGTGACGCTGGCGCGCTCGGCCCTCGCGGATGGACGCCCGTGGGCCGCGTGGACGGGGCTGCAGCCGCACGTCGCGGAGGGATCGGATGCCCCGCCCGCGGTGGTCCTGCTGGCCGCGCGCGCCGCGGCGGGGTGGAACGGGTGGCCGGAGGTGCGCGGGCTTCTGCGCGGGCGCGAGTGGCTGGCGCGCGAGGGCGGGGCCGAAGGGTTCCTGTTGCTGGGCCGCGCCGAGGAGGCGGGCGGCAACTGGCCGCGCGCCGCCGACGCGTACCGGCGCTACGCCCGCGCCGCCGCGTCGGACGAGCGTGGTGTGGCGTACGCGCGCCTCGGCCGCGTGCTCCTGCGCCAGGGGCGGAAGGCGGAGGCGGGCGCCGCCTTTGCCCGGGCCGCGGAGACGCAGGGGAGCGCGGCGGATTGGTACCGCGCCCTCGCGGTAGAGGCGGGGCACGCGGTGGCCGCGCCCGCGCTGGAAGGCGGTGCCGGCGCCGCCGCCCTGGTGCGCCAGGCCCGCGCCGAGGCGAACGTGCTGGCGGGGCGAGGCGCCATCGACGCGGCGGCGGAGCGGCTGGCGCGCGCGGCTGCCACGGCGGCGCAGTTCGATCCCACGGCGGCGGCGGGGCTGGAGATCGCGCGAGCCGGAGTGCTGGAGCGGGCTCGCAGAGGGGCGGAGGCTCGCGAGCCGTTGCGTCGCGCCGCCGCCGATGCGCGGGTGGAGACCGGCACGCGGATGAATGCCGCGGCCACCCTGGGGCGCGTCGTGAACGGCCGCACGGTCGATGAGGAGCTTGCCCGCGCGGACGCGTACGAGGCGGGCGGGCGGCCGGGGCTGGGCGCGAAGGCGCTGCGGGCGGCACTGAAGGCGGGCGCGCCGGACGATCCGCTCCTTCGGCTGCGCATGGGGCGGCTCCTGCTGGACGCGGGAGATGCGGAGCCCGCCCGCGCCGCGCTGACGGACGCCGCCGAGCGCGTGGGACCGGAGCACGCCGCGGACGCGGAGCTCCTCGCCGCGCGCGCCCTGCTGCGCGCGGGCCAGAGCGACGACGGGATCGCGGCGCTCAAAAAGGTGGCGGAGCGCTTCCCCGGGACGGTGGCGGCGGCGGGGGCGTGGTTCTATCTGGGCGACGCATCGAGCACGCGCGAGCTGGCCATCGCCAACTACCGGCGCGGCGCGGCGGTGCGCGTGGGGCCGTACGCGCGTGAGGCGCTCTTCCGCGCGGGCGATCGCGCGCTGAAGAACCGTGATCCCGCGCTGGCCGCCGCGCTGTGGGAGGAGTACGCCACGCGCTACCCCACGGGCTCGGAGACGTCGGAGGTGGCGTACGCGGCCGGCGTGTATCACGAGCGCGCCGGGCGCGGCGACCGGGCCGCGGCGCTGTACCGCATCGCCCTCTCCGCCGACCCGGTGTCGTACTACGCCGTCCGCGCCGCGGACCGGCTGGGAACGGACGTGCTGGCCGACGCACTGCGCGATCCGCTTCCGTGGACGGGGCTCGCCTCAGACCCGGCCGAGGCCGCCACGGCGCTGCGCCGGCTGGACGAGCTGGAGCGCGCGGGGCTGGACGGCCCGTGGGAGGAGGAGCTCGCGGCGCAGCTTCGCAGGCTGGAGCGCCGCCCGACCGCCACGCTGCTCATCGCCGAAGGGGTGCGCGACCGGGGGCACGCGGTGGAGGGGATCAACATCGGGCGCGGGCTGCTGGCCGAGCGCGGCGGGCGGTGGGATGTGCGGCTGCTGCGCGTCGTCTTCCCCTTCCCGTACCAGGCCGCGATGGCGGATGCAGCCGCCCGCGCAAAGGTGGACCCGTACCTGCTGGCCGGGCTGGTGCGCCAGGAATCGTCCTTCGATCCGCGGGCGAGCTCGCGGGTTGGCGCCGCCGGGCTGGGGCAGATCATGCCGGTGACGGGGAAGTGGCTCGCCCGTTCGGCGGGGGTGGAAGAGTTCGAGGAGCGTCTGCTGACCGTTCCTGAGATCAATGCACGGATGTCGGCGACGTATCTCCGCGACCAGCTCAGCCACTATCGCGGGAAGCGCGACCTGGCGCTCGCCGCGTACAACGCCGGGCCGCGCAACGCGGATCGCTGGAAGAGCGAGCTGGGGTACGGGCGCGATGTGGACGCCTTCCGCGACCGGATTCCCTTTCCGGAGACGCGCGAGTACGTGAAGGTGGTGCTTCGGAACGCGGCCGTGTACCGCAGGCTGTAC
>DASVVI010000645.1:0-8669 GCA_036386635.1 Longimicrobium sp. | reverse complement strand
GAGCCCGGAAAGCGGTTTCTGTGCTGTTTCAGGCGCGTGCGGAGCGAGCCGCGCCCGCCGTTAGTCGTTCCAACGGATGCGAGGGTGCCCGCTAGGCGAGTCGCGCGGCGGTGCCCGAGCCCTTCCACCAAGACTCAGCCGCTCCGCCGTGCGGCTATACCGTCCCTTTCCCGCCTAACCGTCTACATTGCGGAAGGGCCTTACCACCCGAGCGACGACCCATGGAAAGCACCCTGTCCTATCCCAAAGACGCGCCGCCGCTGGAGCTGGGCGCGGACGACGTCCTCCGCGTTCCGGAGCGCTGCCCGCACAACGGCCCCGCGCGCCTGGCCAAGACGGTGCGCGCATCGGAGCCGCCGGAGAGCCGCTGGCGGACGATGGTGGACTACGCGTGCAGCTTCGGCTGCCACATCGTCCACGAGGGGCCGGTGTGGCCTGAGGTGGTGCGCACGGAAGAGGCGGGGCGGCGGCTGGCGATTCTGGGATAGACAGGACGGAAGGCCTCACGCGGAGACGCGAAGAAAGACAAAGAGCCATGCAGTCGCAGTTCTCTCTCTGCGTCTCCGCGCCTCCGCGTGAGCCAAATAGGATGCCGGTGACATGAAGAAGCCCGGCGGCCGAAGTGCGGCTGCCGGGCTTCGTCTGTATTGAGAGCCTATGCTTCGGAGGGAGGCGGGCCGTCACCCATGAGGACTTCGATCTCGGCGGCGGCGTGCTGCAGGATGCCGCGAGCGGCCATCACCAGCTCGCATCCTTCGCGATAGAGGCGCATGTGGTCCTCGAGCTCCAGGTCGTCGCGGTCCATCTCGCGGCGGATCAGCTCCAGGCGCCGCAGGACGGTTCCCAGGCGCGGGGGCTCGCCGGCGGGCGGGGTGAGGGTGAACTCCTCGATCTCGGGCACGGAAACTCCTTAGGTGCTAAGTCCTAAGTGCTAAGTGCTAAGTCCTAAATGCTGTTACTTAGCACTTGGCACTCAGCACTTGGCACTTCTGTTATTCCACCCTCACGATCAGCTCGCCGCGCGCCAGGCGGGCGCGGAGGCGCTGGCCGGGGGCGGCGTCTTCGGGGGCGCGGATGACGCGGCCGGTGGATTCGTCGCTCAGGAGCGAGTAGCCGCGGGCCAGGACCTTGAGCGGACTGCGGGCTTCCAGCGCCTCGGCGGCGGCGGCGAGGTCGCGGCCCAGGGCGTCCATGCGGCGCAGGAGGCCGGCGCCCAGCTCCGCGTCCAGGCGGTCGACGGCTTCGGCGGCGCGGTGGACGGCGCCGCGCGGGTGTCGCGCTTCGAGGGCCTCGGCGGAGGCATCGACGGTCTGGTGGAGGGCCTCCACACGGCGCGTGAGGGAGGCGCGGAGGTCGCTCTCCAGCCACTCCACGCGCTCGGCGCTCTGCTGCAGGACGCGGCGCGGGGAGCGCGCTTCCAGGTACGCCTCGGCGCCGTCGATGCGGGAGCGGAGGAGCTGGAGGCGGCCCAGGCCCGCGCGGCGCACCTCGCCCTCGGTGCGGGCGACGGCCTGCGCGTGCGAGCGCAGGAGCCGGCGCACGGGCACCGATGCGGCGCGGGGGAAGTCGTCCAGCGCCGCCATGATGTCGCGCCCCTCCGGCACCGCGCGCTCGGCGCCGGCCGTGGGGGTGGCGGCGCGCACGTCGGCCACCAGGTCGGCGATGGTGTGGTCGGTCTCGTGCCCCACGGCCGAGATCACAGGGAAGGGGCAGGCGGCGATGGCGCGCGCGACCTCCTCCAGGTTGTAGGCCCAGAGCGACTCCTTGCTCCCGCCCCCGCGCGCCACGATCACCACGTCCACCGGCGTCTGACCCGGTCCGTCGCCGAAGCGGCGCAGCGCGGCCGCGATCTCCGGCGCCGCGCCCGCGCCCTCCACCGAGCAGTGCGACACGTACGCCGTCACCCACCACGCCTTGCGCCGCAGCGCCCGGTGCATGTCGTGCAGCGCCGCGCTCTGCGCCGAGGTCACGATGCCGATGCGGTCCGGCACCGCGGGAATCGGGCGCTTGCGGCTCTCGTCCAGCAGACCTTCCTGGCGCAGCGTGCGCACCAGCCGGTCGTACGCGAGCTGCCAGAGCCCCTCCATTCCCGTGGTCGCCAGGCGCTGCACGGTGAACTGGAACTGCCCCTTCTTCGGGTAGATCCCCACCTGGCCGAAGACGCACACCTCCATCCCGTTCTCCGGCAGCGCGGGAAGCGCCCGCGCTGCGTCGGCGAAGAGGACGCACTGGATCTCCGCCCGGTCGTCCTTGAGGGTGAAGTAGCAGTGACCGCTGGCGTACCGCTTCCACCCCGAGATCTCGCCGCGCACCCAGAGGTTGCCCGCGGCTTCGCGCAGCACCTTGTCGCTGCTCTTCACGAGCGCGCTCACGGTGCACGCGCTCTCCACCGTGCTCCCCGGACGGGCGGGGCGCACGGGCTCGGCGCTGAGAAGGGTCCGCTGGAGCATCGATTTCCGGGGTGTCGGTGGATGCGGCACCCAAAGGTATCCAAAGAGCGCACCCGGAACAACTGTGTCCACTACGGAGCGGCACCGTGCGCGTAAGCTCGTGCTGTGTATCGCGTAGCGCCGCTTCGTGCTACCCGTGGCCCCAGCGGACCGATCGTATGTGGCGAGACAGCAGAAACAGCCTCACACAGAGGACACAGAGGGAACTGCAGCCACAGAGAAAACCTTTGATGTTCGTCTCTGTGTCTCTGTGTGAGATAAGCCGTTCAGGATGCCATCACGGGCTCCACGTCAGCGATGCGCGCAGCTGGCGTGGCTCCACGGGGTGGAAGTGGACGTCGTTCACGCCGCCGGCCGGCTCGCCGCGAAGGCGCGAGGGGTAGTAGTACTGGATGTCCGAGGCGCGCGAGTTGAGCAGGTTGAGGATGGTCGCCTCCAGGCGTAGGCCGCGCGCCAGGTGCCAGCCCGCCTCCGCGTTGACCAGCGTGGCGGCATCGGCGCGCACGGAGTTGTCCTCGAGCAGAGGGTAGGCGCCGAAGTGTCGCACGCGGAGCGCGCCGAACGGCCCGCGTTCCGGCGACCACGCGATGCCGCCCGCGAAGACGTGCTCCAGCGCGCCGGGGATGCGGCTCTCGTCCGCGGGGACGTCGGCGAGGCGGGCACGCGCGAAAGAGATGTCCGCGTCCAGCGACAGGGCGGGGACGGGGCGGTAGAAGTTGGCCCACGTCACGCCGCCGCGCCGGCTGGTGGCGGAGGGCTCCGTCGCGCCCGCGTCGCCCACGAACAGGAGCTCGCTGTCCAGCTCCAGCGCCCACACCGTCAGCGTGGAGCGCAGGCCGCGCACGGGCGTCATCCGCAGTCCGACCTCCGCGCCGCGGGAGCGCACCAGCGGGTCCACGCGCTCGGCCCGCTGGCCGGTGGCGGGGTCGATGGTGATGGTGGTGCCGCGCGCGTCGTTGCTGTGGAATCCGAAACCGCCGCTCAGGTACAGCTCCGCCGCCGTGGAGGGCGCGATCACGAGCGACGCTTTCGGGCTGATGATCCCCGCGCGGCGGTTGCCGGAGTTTTCCGCGCGGTCGCTGTCCACGTGAAAGGTGTAGCCGTCACCGCGCACGCCGACGATGCTGCGCAGCCAGGGACGCCACCGCGACTCCGCCTCGGCGAAGATGCCCGTTCCCGTCTCGCGCACGCGGTCCTCGCGGACGGTGGCGTGGCGGAGCTGCGCCTGCGTGCGGTACAGCCCCAGCCCGCCGATGAGGTCGGCGCGGGTCTGCGCGCCAAGCATCAGCCGGTGCTCCGCGCCGAACGCCCGCGTGCTGCGCGTGTGCTTCGCGTTGCCGCCGAGCACGAAGCGGCGGTCTTTCTGGTTGAACTGGTCGCCGCGCTCGGGGTCGTCCAGGAAGTAGGTGAAGTTGGAGTACAGGTCCAGATCGGAGTAGATGCCGAAGAGCTGCACCTCTTCGGCGGTGCGCGCGCCGGCGCGGCGCCATGAGCCGGACAGGCTGTAGCGCTCGGAGCGGCCGCCGTCGGTGGAGTCCACCTGCCCCAGCCGGCCGATGGCGCCGCCGTCCACCGCGCGCACCGGCACCTGGTCGTTGGAGTCCCACCGGTTGCGGTACGCCATCGCCAGCAGGGAGAAGCGCGAGGCGCCGTGGTCCGCGGAGTAGCGCGCCATCGCGGCCAGCTTGCGGATTCCCTGCGGGCGGTCCCACGGTCCGTCGTAGCTGCGCACTTCGCCGCCCGCCAGCAGGTCGCCGCCCAGGGCGCGGGTGGATGCCCCGGTGGCGGCGCGCGCCAGCCCGTTCTGCCCCGCGCCGAGGGTCACAAAGGGGCGCTCCAGTTTGCGCACCAGGTGGAACTCCGCGCCGCCCGCGCTGCCGAAATCGCCCACTTCGGCGTGGTATACGCCCAGGCGGTAGTCCAGGTGGCTCACCAGCTCGGGGACCAGGAAGTTGAGGTCGGTCCACCCCTGGCCGTGGCCGTGCGTCGGCATGTTCACCGGCATCCCCTCCACGCGCGTCTGGAAGTCGGTGCCGTGGTCCAGGTTGAAGCCGCGCACGAAGTACTGGTTCGCCTTCCCCTCGCCCGAGTGCTGGGTGACGATCATCCCCGGCACCGTCTCCAGCAACTCGCCCTCGCGGGTGATGGGGCGCGAGCGCAGGTCCATCGCGCCCACCCGCCCCTGCGATGCCGTCGCCGCGATCCCGATCAGGTTGTCGAAGCGCCCGGTGACGCGCAGTGTGTCAAGCACGGTCGTGTCGCGCCGCGGCGGGTCAGTTTGCGCGTGCAGCGTCGTGGCGCCGGACGCGAGGGCGGCGGCGAGCATTGCGGAGCGCATCCATCGCGCGCCGCGTTTTTCAATGGTAGGTCGATTCATGCGAGATCCCCGTGTTGTTTGCCGGGCACGGGACGCCTCCAGCCTCGATCTCGCCACCTTTTTTGAGGGTGCACGAAGACCAGGCTGCCGAAAAGGGGCATCCCACGCTAAACCGGAACGCGGTCGCGCTCCGGGAGCTTCTGGCTGTTTTTCAGCCCGGCAGTCTTGGGGGAGGCGTATCGATCCGCGCGGCCACCTGGTGCGGTGTCACCGGGATCTGGCGTGCATGGCGAGGGCCCGCGCTCGTGGATGGCGCGGGCATCGTGGGAGGGGCGAGATAGAACTTGGAGAGCGCGTCGAGCAGCGACTCCGCGTCGGGTGCGGGATGCTGCCGGTGCGTGTGGACCCTGCCGCCGTGCTCGTGCGGCTGGTCCGGCGCGACGGATCGGGGCGCGGATTCGGTCTCCGTGCTTGCGATCCGCGCATGGTGGTTGGACGCGTGCTCGCCTGAGCTTACATGCGCGTGCTCGCGCTCGGCCGCGTGCGTGTGTTCGGTTGCGTGCTCGCTCGCATCCGCTTGCGCGTGTCGATGCTCGCCCGCGCCCGCGCGCTGGTGCTCGTGCGATCCTGCATGTTCGTGCTCGTGCGGGGCCGAGTGCTTGTGCTTGTGTGTGTGCGCGGCGGTGTGTTCGTGCTCGTGCGCGGCAGGCGGTTCGTGCTTGGGAGTGCTCGCGAGCGTTCCATCGTCGCGGAGCCGCAAGCCGATAGGGGGCTCCAGCTCCGCAACCGGGTTTGCGGGGGTTGAGTGCGCAGTCGAGAGGTGCATCCAGAGGAAGCCCGCCTCACCAATTGGAGTGCCGAGCAGCACCAGGAGGTAAGCCAGCAGCAGCGGGAGACGGGCGAGACGCAGATCGCGCGGCGGCCGGCGAGAGCGCGCGGGCACTTACGGGATCGGCTTGGGGCGGTCGCCGGGGACGAACATCATCGTCTTGCGGCTCGCCGCCGTGCCCGCCTGCACCACGTTCACCTGGTCGTGGTAGAGCGCGAACTGGAGCGTGCTCAGGACGCGGGCGCCGCGCAGGCCGCGCGGCATGGGTCCCCGAAGGCACGCCCACACCACGCCACCCTGCGGACGGCTGCCGCACCAGCGCAGCGGTACACGTGTACCGTCCGGATTCCACAGCGCGAACGACGATGCCACGTAGCGCGCAGTCGGGTCCTCGGCCGCGCGCGAGGGCGGATTCGGATGGCCCGCGACGCCCCGCGCGAGGTCGTCCGCAAAGACGCGCACGTTCACCGTCACCGCGCGCTCGGCGGGGAGGTGCGTGACCACGGCGAGGGTGGTGTGGATGGGGTGCGCGGCGGGGCGAGCGGCGCCCAGCAGCGCCACCGCGCAGAGCGCCGCCAGGGCGCGTCCCCGCCGCATCCACCGAAGCCCCATCTTACCAGGGGCTCCGCTCGAAGGCCCACACCGTCGCGAACACGGCCACCACGCCCGAGACCAGCACCACCCGCATGCGCTGCGGCGAGAACGAGCCCGGCTGCCGAGCCAGCGCGAATCCGCGGTCCAGCAGCGCGAAGCCGGCCGCGGCGATGGCGAGCACCACGAGCTGCCCCACCTCGATCCCCAGGTTGAAGCCCAGCAGCGGCACGGCGATGTGGTCCACGAAAAGCTCGCGCAGGTAGTTGGCGAACCCCGCGCCGTGCACCAGCCCGAATACGCCAGCGAAGACGGGGCGGTAGCGGTTGGCCCACGGGGCGCGCTCCCGGTTGGCCACCACGATGTTCTCCACCGCCGTGGCGACGATGGTCACCGGGATCAGGAACTCGATCAGGTTGGTCGGGAGGTTCAGCGCGCCCGTGACGGCCAGGGCCAGCGTGATGGAGTGGCCCACGGTGAAGGCGGAGATCACCCACAGCAGCTGCCGCCAGTCGCGCCGGTGGTACACGGCCGCGAGGACCAGCAAGAAGAGGATGTGGTCCATCGCCGCAAGATCGGTGATGTGGCGGAAGCCCAGGCGAAAGAAGACCAGGAGCTCGGACATCACCCGTTACCCTCCGATGGAGTCGAGGACTGCGCGCGCCGTGGCGGGCTGGCGCGGGTGGAAGCCTGGGTGGATCTCCAGCGCCTGCTTCAGGTGCCGGGCCGCGGCGGCGTCGTTCCCCAGTGCGCGCTCGATCATCCCGGCGTGGAAGAGGAGCGATGCGTCGCGCGTTCCCATGCGCAGTGCGCCGGCCATGGCGCGGCGCGCTTCCGGGAAGCGGCCCTGGCGGTACAGCGCCCACGCCAGCAGGTCGTAGCCGTACACGTCGCGGCGCGTGCGCAGATCCGCGGCGGCCGAGGCGGCGATGGGCGCGGGGTCTCCGCCGTGGTCGAGCTGAAAGAGGCTCCACGCGCGGTGCATGGAGCCGCTCTGCTGGCTCGCGGCCACGGCTGCCACGCGCGCGTACTCGCGGGCGCGCACCGAGTCGCGCATGGCGAGGGCGATCTCGCTCATCTCGGCGAGGATCATGGGGTCGAGCACCTGCGCGATGGAGCGGTCGTCCAGCGCCAGCGCGCGCGCATGGCGGCCGCGCGCCACCTCCACCCGCGCCAGGCCGGCGAGGATGCGGTGGTCTTCGGGGTTGATGGCCAGGCCGTCGCGATAGGCGCGCTCCGCCTGGCGCAGCTTGCCGTCGCGCAGCTCCAGGTCGCCGCGGCGCATCTGGAACCACGCCATCTGCTCGCGCGGCAGGTCGCCGCGTACCAGGGCGTCGTGCGCGGCCTGGGCCAGCAGCTTCCTCGCCTCGTGCGTGCGGCCGCGGATCTCCTCCAGGCGGGCCGCGCGGGGCGCTACCGCCAGCGTCTTGCGAGTGAGCGCGAGCGTGTCGAAGGTGGCGATGGACGCATCGTAGTCGCCCAGCTCCATCTGCACCTCTCCGAGCAGGGAGCGGTACGAGGGGCGCAGCGGCTCCTCGGCCACCAGCCCTGCGGCGATGTCGCGCGCTTCCCCGAAGCGGTGCTGCGCGAGGAGGCTGGAGGCGAGGGCGATGCGCGCGGAGGCGTTGCGGCCTTCGCGCAGCGCGATCGACTCGCGGGCCACGGCCTCGGCGCGCAGGACGTCCTGGAAGTCGCCCGTGCTGCGGCTTCGCTGCAGGTAGAGCGAGGCGAGGCGGGCGCGGTCGAGGGCGCTGAACGGGTCCTGCTTCGCCAGCGTCTCGAAGAGGGCGATGTCCTTTTCGCGGATCTCCCCTTCGGCGGCCAGCGACTCGGCGGCGACGGGCGCGGCCCTGGCGTCGCGCGTTCCCTGAAGGACGAAGAGTCCCCCTGCTGCGGCGCCGGCCAAAAGGATCGCGGCTGCTGTGGTCCTGGTCTTCATCGAGAGCATCACCTTGCGGGGGGCGCGACGGACCCCGCCGCCGTGTTTCGGTGCGCGGCCCGCCCCACAGCATCGTGGGACGGACCGCCTTTCCATCATCCTGCCCGGTCGCGGCACCCCGCCGCGCCCGGAACTAATCCACCGCCGCGGTGCTACTCGCCGCGGACGCTGCCGGTCTTGGTCTCCACCTGGTACGGCTGGAACTCGCAGCCGGGACGGACCGGGACGTAGATCACGTCCGGACGCGTCTGGCCCATCTCCGCGAACACCGGCACGCCCATGTGGTCGCCCACACGAGTGACCTCGCTGACGCCGAGCACGCGCGGCAGGCCGTACTTGGCGAAGCGGCGGCCCTGGAACATCACCGGCTCGTTGTTGATGTACCACGTTGCGTTGGCCCCGTACTGCGCACCCATCGGGTGGACCGTGCCGAACGGCTGGCCATTGACCGTGGTGTCACCCGCGGTCGAGTTGTACATCGCCGTCACCTCGGTCAGGTTGCCGTCCTGCACCACGCAGACGCGGATCTCCGTAGCCGGCGGC
>DASVVI010000644.1:0-5654 GCA_036386635.1 Longimicrobium sp. | reverse complement strand
CGGCCTGGGGGAGGGGGAGCGGGGGTCGGGGCACGAGCTGAGGTTCCGCCCCCTCTCACGATGACAGGAGAGGGCAGCCCTCTCCTGTTATCGGGAGAGGGGGCAGTCGAGTGTAACGAGACGGGGGTGAGGGTATGGATGCACGCTTCGCCGTTGGGGTGGAGGAGGGCGCGGATGGAGGGTTCCTGGCGCACGGGCTGAACCTGCCGGGGTGCGCGGCGCCGGGGAGCTCGGCGGAGGAGGCGGTGCGGACCTTCGCGGCGGCGCTCCAGCAGTGGCTCCAGTTCCTCGCCTTCATCGGCGAGCCGGTGCCCGCGGACGATGCGGAGCTGGAGGTTGCCGTGGACGAGTGGCTGGAGACCGAGGCGCGCGTGGGCGAGGGGGAGACCGTCGCGTGCTTCGCGGCGGACCTGCCTGCGCTTAGGGAGGCGGATCTGCAGTCCGGCGTGCACCGGCTGGGCGAGTTGCGCGGGCTGCTGCTGGCGCGCATCCGCAGGCGGCCGGACGCGGAGCTGGACGTGTCGGCGGAGGGCGGATGGACGGTGCGGCAGATCCTGGACGAGCTGGCGCGGGCGCAGTGGTGGCTCCTCAGCCGCCTCGGCGCCACGCCGATGGCGGAGACGCCCGAGCTGACCGTCGCGCGGCTGGACACGGCGATGGCGCTGGTCGTCCAGCACCTGGGGCACCTGCCGGCGGAGCGGCGCGGCACGCGGCTGGTGCTGGAGGGCGAGGAGTGGACCCCGCGCAAGGTGCTTCGGCGCCTGCTGTGGCTTGAATGGAGCCTGGGGCGCGCCGCGCTCTGGGCACTCGAACCGGCTCGATCTCCATGACCCTCAAGATCTACACGAAGACCGGCGACCGCGGCGAAACGGGGCTCTTCGGGGGGATGCGCGTCGCCAAGGACGACGCCCGCGTGGAGGCATACGGCGACGTGGACGAGCTCAACTCCGTGCTGGGGATGGCGCTCGCCGCATCGGACGACGCGGAGATGGTGGCGGGGCTGCGGCTAGTGCAGGCCGACCTCTTCACCCTGGGCGCGCGGCTGGCGACGCCGGCGGCGGCGGATGGCGGGCGCGAGAATCCGTGGATTCCCCGGCTCGATCCCGGGCGCGTGGCGGAGATGGAGGCGTGGATCGACCGCGCGGAGGAGGAGTTGGAGCCGCTCAAGAGCTTCGTCCTTCCGGGCGGCTCGCCCGCGGCCGCGGCGCTGCACCTGGCGCGCACCGTCTGCCGGCGGGCGGAGCGGCGCGTCGTGTCGCTCGCGCGCACGGCGACCATCGAAGAGGGCGTGGTCGTCTACCTCAACCGCCTCTCCGACCTCCTCTTCACCCTCGCCCGGCTCGCCAACCGCCGCGCGGGCGTGGAGGACGTGCCGTGGGTGCCGAACGCGCGGTGACGACCTGACCCGCACCTCCTTTCCTGTCATCCTGAGGGAGCCGCCTGACGGATGCCCGTCTTGCGCTGTACTTCCTGCGGCGACCGAAGGATCTAGCCGGCGAGCCTGGAGGCCCGGTGTGAGCGACCAGGCCCGCGCAGTAGATCCTTCGCTCCGCGCCAGAGGGTGGAGCACGGGCGGGGGCGGAGAGGCGCGGGGCTCAGGATGACAAAAGACGGGCGCGAATGCCAATGGTTACCCCTGGCGCATTTAGCCCAGCCGCACGATATTGTACAGCAGTGAACCATCTGTCCAACGAGGAGTCAAAACGATGCCATATCCCGAGATGCTGGTCGCGCCGATGCGCGCGGAGCTGACGCGGCTGGGGGTGCAGGAGCTGAAGACGGCGCAGGACGTGGAGCAGACGCTGGGCGACACGCAGGAGGCGACGCTGCTGGTGGTGAACTCGGTTTGCGGATGCGCGGCGCGCAACGCCCGTCCCGCCGTCGCCATGGCGCTGCAGGGCGAGAAGAAGCCCGCCAAGCTCGCCACCGTGTTCGCCGGGCAGGACACCGAGGCGACCCAGGTGGCCCGCGGCTACCTGCACGGCTACGCGCCGTCGTCGCCCTCCATCGCGCTGCTCAAGGACGGCGACGTGGCCTTCATGCTGGAGCGCCACCAGATCGAGGGGCGCAGCGCCGACCAGATCGCGGCCGACCTCAAGAACGCGTTCGAGCAGTACTGCTGAGGGGAAAGTGCTAAGTGCCAAGTGCTAAGTGCTAAGTGCTGGTGAGGACTTAGCACTTAGGACTTAGCACTTTCGTAGTAATCGCGGGGGACGCACCTGACTCTGGTGCGTCCCCCGATTTCTTGGCGTCTTACCGGGTGTTCTGGATGAGCCGCAGGATCTGCTGCGCTTCGTCCTTGCTGTAGTCCACCCTGCCGCGGCGGTACGAGACGGCCACGCGCGTGCTGTTGGCGCCGTTCGACACGAGCTTGACGTGGGCCACGTTGTCGCCCTGACTGGCCTCGTACTCGCGCTCCGTGGCGTTTTCTTCGTACGACGCGTCGGTCAGCGTCATGCCGCGGATCTGGAGGGCGGCGCGGGCGCGGCTGTCCACCGTGGCGATGGGGGCGTTGATGGTGGCTTCCACGTTCTGGTTGACCTGCGTGGCGGCGGCGGCGCCCGCGGCGGCACCGGCGCCCACCGTGGCGGCGGTGCGGCAGCCGTACGCGGCCGGCGCGATCGCCAGCACGAGGGCGAGCCTCAGCATCTGCTTCTTCATGGTACCTTCCTCCTGTGCTGCGTGGATGTTGCCCGTAGCCCGCCTCGCGAGGCGGCGGGGCCTCCGGTGGCAGGAAGCAAGCCAGCGCTTTTCCCCGCCCGGCCCCCGGCGTACATTGCCGCCCAGCACCCGCGCCCCCTCGCGCGCGAACCGCACATCCCGACCCCGGCCCGCCGTGGACAAGCCCGAAAAGACCCGCCCCCGCCTCTACCTGATCGACGGCTACGCGCTGATCTACCGCGCCTTCTTCGCCCTGATCTCGCGCCCGCTGATCTCGTCGAGGGGAGAGAACACCTCGGCGGCGTGGGGGGTCACGAAGTTCCTCATCAAGGTGATCGAGCAGCACGAGCCCGACTACCTGGGGATGGTGTTCGACGCCGGCACATCGGACCGCCACGTCATCTATCCCGACTACAAGGCGACGCGCGAAAAGATGCCCTCCGAGCTGGAGAGCTCGCTGGCGCGCATCCGGCAGATCGTGGAGGCGTTCCGCATCCCCATCCTGGAGCTTCCCGGCTACGAGGCGGACGACGTGATCGGCACGCTGGCCGAGCAGGCGTGCGCGGCGGAGCTGGAGACGGTCATCGTATCGGGCGACAAGGACTTCTACCAGCTGATCCGCCCCGGCGTCTGCCTGCTGAATCCCGGGCGCGGTGGGCCGCAGGCGGTGGACGAGGAGTGGGTGGACACCCGCAACGCGCACGAGCGGCTGGGCGTCTCTCCCGAGCACGTGACGGACTACCTGGGGCTGATCGGCGACGCGTCGGACAACGTGCCGGGGGTGCAGGGGATCGGGCCGAAGACGGCGGTGCAGCTGATCGAGCAGTACGGCGGGATGGACCGCATCCTGGAGCACGTGGACGAGATCAAGGCGAAGCGCGCCCGCGAGGCTCTCATCGCCAACCGCGACGCGGCGCTCCTCTCCAAGCAGCTCGTCACCATCCGCCGCGACCTGCCCGTCGAGCTGGACGTGGAGGCGCTGCGCCGCAAGGAACCCGACCGGCCGGCGCTCAAGGAGCTGATGCTGGCGCTGGAGTTCCACACGCTGGTGCGCGACTGGGCCGGCCCCGCCCCCGAGCAGGCGGAGGAGCCGCGCCCCGTGGCCGACTACCAGCTCGTGCAGGAGGTCAGCGAGCTGCACGCCCTGGTGGAGGCCGCCCGCGCCGCCGGCCGCTTCGCGGTGGACACGGAGACGAGCAGCACCGACCCTATGCGCGCCGACCTGGCGGGGATCTCGATCTCCATCGTCCCCGGCGAG
This sequence comes from Longimicrobium sp., assembly GCA_036386635.1. Taxonomy (GTDB): domain Bacteria; phylum Gemmatimonadota; class Gemmatimonadetes; order Longimicrobiales; family Longimicrobiaceae; genus Longimicrobium. The sequence continues at coordinate 1,735 of DASVVI010000644.1, read as the reverse complement.
GGGTTCTACCTCCCCTTCGCTCACCGCACGCGCTCGCAGGGGGAGCTGGAGGTAGGCGACGTGCCGCCCGAGACCGTCCGCAACCTGCCGCCGCTGCATTCGGACGAGGTGGAGCCGCTGGTGCGCCTGCTGGAGGACCCGACCGTCCGCAAGGTGGGGCAGAACCTGAAGTACGACTTCCTCGTCTTCCGCCGCGCCGGAATCGACCTCAGGGGAGTCGACTTCGACACGATGATCGCCAGCTACCTGCTGGAGCCGGGGCGCCGCGAGCACGGGCTGGACTCGCTCGCCCTGCAGCATCTGGACTACAAGACCACCACCTACGACGAGGTCACGGGCAAGGGAAAGGCGCAGATCCCCTTTGCCGAGGTGGAGCTGGAGGCCGCGCGCGACTACGCCTGCGAAGACACGGACGTCGCGCTGCAGCTGGCGGAGCGGTTCGGGCCGGAGCTGGAGCGGCTGCACCTGGAGCCGCTCTTCCGCGACATCGAGATGCCGCTGATCGAGGTGCTGGCGGACATGGAGTGGGCCGGCATCCGCATCGACGAGCCCTTCTTCGCGCGGATGAACGAGGAGCTGGTCGGCAAGCTGCGCGAGGTGGAGCGGGAGATCTATGCGGAGGCGGGGACGGAGTTCAACATCGGCAGCAACCTGCAGCTCCGCGAGATCCTCTTCGTGCGGCTGGGGCTCCCCATCATCAAGCGCACCAAGACGGGCGCCTCCACCGACGTGGACGTGCTGCAGGCGCTGGCGGCGCAGGGGCACACCCTTCCCACGCTGCTGATGAAGTACCGCCAGCTGGAGAAGCTGCGCGGCACCTACGTGGAGGCGCTGCCGGTGATGGTGAACCCGGAGACGGGGCGCATCCACACCTCGTTCAACCAGACGGTCGCGGCCACGGGGCGCCTTTCCTCCACCGACCCCAACCTGCAGAACATCCCCATCCGCACGGAGATGGGGGCGGAGATCCGCCGCGGCTTCATCCCGGCGGAGGGGAACGTCTTCGTGTCGGCGGACTACTCGCAGATCGAGCTGCGCATCCTGGCGCACTACTCGGGCGACCCCGCGTTCGTGGAGGCCTTCCGCTCCGGCGCGGACATCCACCGCCAGACCGCGGCCCTCATCTTCGGCGTGCCGCCGGAGGAGGTGACGAAGGAGATGCGCGACCGGGCGAAGACCACCAACTTCGCCATCATCTACGGCATCGGCCCCTTCTCGCTGGCCGGCCGCCTGGGCATCACGCAGGCGGAGGCGAAGACGTTCATCGAGGCCTACTTCGAGCGCTTCCCCGGCGTGCGCCGCTACCTGGACGAGCAGATTGAGTTCGGGCGCACGCACGGCTACGTGGAGACGATCACCGGGCGCCGCCGCTACATCCCGGAGATCACCTCGCGCAACTTCAACGTGCGGGCCTTCGGCGAGCGCGCGGCGACCAACGCCCCCATCCAGGGCTCCTCCGCAGACCTGATCAAGATCGCCATGATCCGCATCCACGAGGAGCTGAAGCGCGACTCCGGCGGCGCGCGCATGCTCCTGCAGGTGCACGACGAGCTCCTCTTCGAAGTCCCGCAGTCCGGCGCCGACGCGCTCCTGGCCCGCGTGCGCGACCACATGGAGAACGCCATGCAGCTGGACGTGCCGCTGCGGGTGGAGAGCGGAACGGGAACGAATTGGCTGGAAACCAAGTAGGGGAATGGGGAATGGGGGAATGGGGAATGGGTGGGTCCGCGTTGCG
>DASVVI010000643.1:0-2436 GCA_036386635.1 Longimicrobium sp. | reverse complement strand
CGCAGGTCTGCCCCTACGGCATCGGCGCGCGGAGGCGGGTATTCGAGGCAGGGCGGGGGCGGCACCCCGCGCGTAGTCTCCCCCTCCCCCACGCTCCCCCGCGTGCGGGGGAGGGGGCCGGGGGGTGGGGGCCCTTACACCGTCCCCCGCTCCCTGGCTTCGAGCGCGTCGAACTCGTCCACGAGCTCGGCGTCGCTGACGTTGTCCTGCGCGGCGCCGGGGGCGGCGGGCGCAGCGGCGGCGGCAGCGGGCTCGCCGGTGCCGAGCTGGAGCGATGCCTGGCCGTTGGAAAGGGCGGGCGCAGGCGTCGAGGATGCGGCCGGGGCGGAGGGGAGCAGGCCCATCTGCTGCTTCATCTCCAGCAGCTTGAAGTCCACGCTGTCGCCACCCGCGGCCTGGAGCGCCTTGAACTCGCGCTCCAGCGAGTCGCCGCTCAGGTCTTCGCTCACCGCGGCGGCGGCAAGGGCCTGGCGCTCGTTGTCCTCGATCTTCGCCGCCATCCGGTCGAAGGCGTCGAAGGCAGACGCGTCCGACAGGCCGGACATCGTCTCGTGGATGCGCTTCTGCGCCTCGGCGCGCTTCTGCTGCGCGATCAGGAGGTTCTTCTTGCGCGTCGCCTCCTGGATCTTGTCGCTGAGCTGGCGCAGGGCGTCGCGCAGGCGCTGCGTGTCCGCCTCGTGCTTCTCCCACGTGTCGTAGTACTGCTGCGCGCGGGATGCGTGCTCCTGCTGGCGCATCAGGGCCTGGCGGGCCAGGTCGTCGCGGTCCTGGCGCACGGCGAGCATGGCGCGCTGCTCCCACTCCTGCGCCTGCTTCTGCTCGTCCTCCACCTGCTTCTTGAGCTTCGCCGCGTCGGCCATCGCATGGGCAACCTCCTGCCTCGCTCGCGCGAGCTGGTTGCGCATGTCGTCGATGACCTGGTTCAGCATCTTTTCCGGGTTTTCGGCCCGGGCGATCAGGTCGTTCATGTTCGACCGGATCAGCAGTGACAGCTTATCGAAGAGTCCCATTGGGCATCAGTCGGTTGCGGGGCGGTCAGCAGTCGCGGTAGGGCGCGAGCTGCTCCAGGTGCGACGCCATCGCCATCTGGAACGAGTCGATCACCGCCTGGAATTCGTTCTGGTCGAGGTTCTCCAGCTCCAGCGTCTCGGTGAGGACCACGTCCTCCTCCTCCAGCCCGTACGCGGCGTGCACCAGGTCCGTCGCGTTGAAGCGGAGGAGCTTCTTGTACAGGTCGGCGCATCGGCTCTGGTCGCCGGGCACGTCCATCACCTTGAGGCGAAAGACCAGCACCGGGGGCGAGTGATGGATCACCAGCGAAGGCCCGCCTTCCGCGTGCGCCACCCACATCCCCTCCTGCACCTCCTCGTGGGTCAGCTCCGAGTTGAGCAGGTACCGCTCCACATCCTCTCGCGTCACCATCAGGCCGTCTCCTCGTTGGCGGGGGGAAGCTCCGTGGCCGCGCGGTTCTCGCCGCCCGACAGGAGCCGCATCATGAACTGCTGTTCGTCGGTAAGGCGCACCACCTGTGCGCTCAGCTCGTCCACCTCGCCGCGAAGCCGCGCGATCTCGGCCTCGTAGTGCGGCGCGAGCGCCGGGCCGGCGGTGGACCAGCCGTGTACCCAGCGTCCCACGATGGAGAGCACCACGATGAAGATGAGTACGCTGAACATGGTATGCGCCTACGCCCGCTCGCGGGAAAGAGTTTCACGCCTCGGCTGGTGTGGAGCAGCGCCTCTGTGCCTCCGCTAGATCCCCGGTGTGCGGCGCCCTCGATCCAGCAGATTGATGAGAATCGGTGCCGTAGCGGCGAGCTGCCACGTGCCCCACAGGAGAATCCAGGGAATCGCGAACTCCCAAACCCGGGCGAAGTATTCGGAGCCTTCGGCAAGGGTCATCGCAAAGAGAGCGACGTCCAAGCACACCGCGACGGCAAACCATGCCCAGCTTGCCGCCGATGACGCAGACCGGCAATGGGCCAGGCGGCGGTAGCCGAGCGGAAACAGCAGCAGAGACGCCAGGCCGAATGGCAAGGCTGAAGTCCAGCCATGGCCCGCTCCTGCCAGAAAGGCGGAGTAGATGGCGCTGAGCACACCCGCAATGCCCCCGGCCAGGGTGAGCAGAACCGGGGCCATCGGCGATCGGGCCTGGGACACTACGCTAGCTCCTGGCCTCCGCGGCGCCCGCGCGGGGGCGAAGCTGCACCAGCTTGCGCGCGGAGGGGGTGGTGGCGAGCCCTCCTTCCGCGGTCTCGCGGAAGGCGCGGGGCATGCGGCGCCCCACGTCGCCCATCACGTCGATTACCTCGTCGGCCGACACGGGGAAGTCGAGCCCGGCCAGCGCCATCTCCGCGCCCGCGATTGCCTGCATGGCGGCGGACGCGTTCCGGTAGATGCAGGGGATCTCCACCAGCCCGCCGATGGGGTCGCAGATCAG
>DASVVI010000642.1:0-9589 GCA_036386635.1 Longimicrobium sp. | reverse complement strand
GACGTAAGCTTTCGCTCAAGGAGCAGCTCCCGGCCCTGGGCGCGGGGGTGGGCGCCGGCGTCGCCATCGGCGGGGCGGTGTTCTACCTCGCGCGGCTGATGCTGCAGCGCACCCCGCTGCGCGGCACCCCCGCGGCGAACCCGGCCCCGGAGCGCGCGGGCGAGGCGGCGCCGTTCCCCTCGCCGCCGGTGAAGCCCCCGGCGAGACCTCGGTAGTGGCCGCCTCCGCCGACCGCGCGCTCCGGGCGCTCGCCTGGCTGCTGGGGGGGATGCTCGCGGTCCTGCTCGTCGGCGGGGCCGCCGTGTGGTACCTGACCCAGACCTCCGGCGGGCGCGAGCGCGTGCTCACGCTCACGCTGGACCGGCTGGGCGGGGGGATCCGCGGCAACCTCCAGGTGGAGCGCGCGACCGGGAACCTGCTCACCGGCGCCACGCTGTACGGCGTGTCGCTGCGCGACTCGACCGGCGAGCCCTTCGTGCTTGCCGACAGCGCCTTCCTGGACTACGACCTGCGCACGCTCACCACCCCGCGCATCCACATCGAGCGCGCGGTGCTGTACTCGCCCGAGATCTACGTCTACCAGCTCCCCGGCGACACGCTCTGGAACTACCAGAAGCTCTTCCCGCCCGGGGAGAAGCCGGGGCCGCAGCGGTACACCCTGGTGGACCGCGCCTGGCTGATCGACGCGGACGTGCGGGTGCGGATTCCCTGGGAGCCCGTGGACACCGCGCCGCGCGCCCGCCGCCGCGAGATCCGCGAGGCGCTGGCGGACACCTCGCCGGTGATGGTGCAGCAGGTGAGGGGCGGCTACCTGCGCACCATCAACCTGCGCGGGATGAGCGGGGCGCTCCGCGACGTCCGCTTCGCGCCGGGAACCAAAGCAGGGTCGTACTTCGGCATCGACAGCCTGTTCGGCACCGTGCAGTTCTTCCGCACGCCGTTCAAGGTGGAGAAGCTGCGGGGCGAGCTCCAGCTGGTGGAGAACCGGGTGGAGTTCCGCGCGCCGGTCTTCGACCTCCCGGACTCGCGCATCTCCACGGCCGGCGTCATCACCCTGGCCGAGCGGCGCGGCGAGGACCCTCGCTACGACGTCACCTTCACCAGCGACAGCGTGGCGCTGCGCGACTTGCGCTGGCTGTACCCCCGCTTCCCCCGCGACGCCACCGGCGCGCTCAGCCTGCTGGTGGAGACCCGCCCGGGCGGCACCCTCTTCCTCGCCAGGAACCTGCGCATGCGCGCCCCCGGCACCCGCCTCGCCGGCGGCTTCGGGATGATCGCGGGGGACACCATCCGCTTCGTGGACGTCGACCTGCGCGCGGACCCGCTGAACGTGGCCACGCTGGAGGGGATGCTTCCCGACAGCCTCCCGGTGCGCGGGCTGCGCATCGGCTCGGTGGAGATCCGCGGCCCCACGGGGCGGGAGCGCAGTTGACGGGCCGCTCCCCGCCCTCTACTCTTCCCAATCCTTCCCTAGCACGCGCAGTCCCTCGTATCCCCACCACCCGGAGCGGAGCGTGTCCTCACCCAACGAGATCCAGCAGTCCAACGAAGCATGGGGGTCCCGGATCGGGCTGATCCTCGCCATGGCGGGGAACGCCGTGGGCCTGGGGAACTTCCTCCGCTTCCCCAGCCAGGCGGCGCAGAACGGCGGCGGGTCGTTCATGATCACCTACTTCATCGCCCTGCTCCTGCTGGGGATCCCGCTGATGTGGATCGAGTGGGGCGTGGGGCGCAACGGCGGGCGCTTCCGCAAGGGCCACATCCCCGGGATGTTCGCGGCCCTGTGGCACCACCCGGCCGCCAAGTACCTGGGCGTGGTGGGGATGGTGATCCCGCTGGTGGTGATGATCTACTACACGTACATCGAGAGCTGGACGCTGGCCTTCACCTGGTTCTCCCTGACCCGCGACTACTGGGGCCACACCACCCAGGAGGAGATGACCCGCTACCTGGGCTCCTTCCAGGGGATCAACGACGCCGGGCTGCACGGCCCGTGGACGCCGTACTTCTTCTTCACCATCACGCTGCTCGTCAACATCTGGGTGCTGTCGCGGGGGATCTCGGGCGGTATCGAGAAGCTGGCGCGCATCGGGATGCCCATCCTGTTCCTGTTCGCCGTCATCCTGGCGATCGTGGTGCTGACGCTGCCGGCGCAGCCCGGGGTGGGGACCACGGCGTGGGACGGGCTCAACTTCATCTACAACCCCGACTTCTCCAAGCTGGGCGAGGCAAAGGTCTGGCTGGCCTCCGCCGGGCAGATCTTCTTCACCCTGTCGGTGGGGATGGGGAGCCTGCAGGCGTACGCCAGCTACCTGTCCACCAAGGACGACATCGCGCTGAACGGCATCGCCACGGCGGCCACCAACGAGACCGCGGAGGTGGTGCTGGGCGGGACCATCGCCATCCCGGCGGCCGTGGTGTTCTTCGGGGTGGCGGGGGCGACCGCCATCGCGCAGAGCGGCTCGTTCAACCTGGGCTTCGCCACCATGCCGGTGGTGTTCCAGCAGATCGACCGGACCTTCCTCCCCGTCGGCAACCTCCTGGGGGTGATGTGGTTCGGGCTGCTGTTCTTCGCGGGCATCACCTCGTCGGTGGCCATGCTCACCCCCATCGTGGCGTTCTTCCGCGAGGAGTTCGGCGCGCGCCGCGAGACGGTGGCGTGGACGCTGGGGGCGATCTGCTTCCTGTTCGGCATGCTGCACATCGTCTGGCTGGAGCACGGCTTCCTGGACGAGTGGGACTACTGGGCGGGGACGTTCGGGCTGGTGATCATGGCGACGATCGAGACGGTGCTCTTCATGTGGGTGTTCAAGCCCGAGAACGCCTGGCGGTCCATCCACCAGGGCGCGGACATCAAGATCCCGGCGATCTTCAAGTTCATCATGACCTTCGTCACCCCCCTCTACCTGGGCTTCATCCTGGTCTGGTGGGGGATCGAGGACGCCATCCCCATCCTGATGAACGAGCGCACGGCGGGCGGGGGCGAGGTGACGCCGGAGATCGCGCGCTACGTCACCATCTCGCGCCTGATCATCGTGGGCTTCGTGATCGCGTTCCTGGTGCTGATCCGCATGGCCTGGAAGCGCAACCGCTACGACGACCGCGCGGGCTTCCGCGAGGTCGAGGACACCCCTCTCGGAGTTCCCGCATCATGACCACGGAAGCCGTCGTCTTCATGGCGCTCAGCTGGGTCTTCGTGCTCGGCCTGGTGAGCTGGTCGTTCAGGCGCCTGCTGAGCAACCCGCGCCACTTCGACCCGGACGGGATCGGCCCGGCCTCGCCCCCGGTGCCCGGGCGCGCCGAAGGCAGGGCCTGACCCGTCTCCCGCGGCCCCGGGACGCGCCGGACCCCCACGGTCCGGCACGCGTTCCGGGGCCGCTTTTTTGCCATCCAGAGTAGATGCTGCCGCCGCGGGCGCCTGCCCGCGGCATCCGCACCCCCGGCCCCGGGACCGATGCTCCGCTGCTGGCTCCTCCTCGCCCTCCTCCTCTTCGGCTGGCGGCCCCTGCCGACGGCCGGCGAGGCGGCGTGCGCGGGGTGCCCGGCGGAGGAGCGCCCGGAGCACGTCCTGTACGCGGACACGGGCCTGCCGGACGAGGCGGCGCGCGCCGAGGCCGGCGCCGAGCTGGTGGTGCACGACGGCGCGCGCTCCCGCCGGCACCCGCCCACGCACCCGCTCCCGGTGTACGCCGCGCCCGTCGCGGACGTCCGCGCGGCGCACTCTCCCGATCCGCACGCCTCCGCCTTCTCCCTCCCCGGCGGAGGGCTCCCCTACTACGCCACGGCGCCCCCCGGCCTGCCCGGCTGATCCCGCTCCGCCGCCCGTCGGTCCCGGCCCTGCGCCGGAGGCCGGGTGTGGCGCGCGCCGGGATCCCCTCGCGACAGGCGGCGTCCCACGTCCCGCGTCCGCGGGACCACCCGGCGACGCCCGCAACCCGATCGGGGAGACGGGATGACCACGCAAGCCATCATCTTCATGGCCGGCAGCTGGATCTTCGTGCTCGGCCTCACCTTCTGGTCGTTCTCCAGGCTGATGAAGGACACGAAGCACTTCGACCCGGACGGCATCGGCCCGGCCTCGCCGCCGGTGCAGCACGACGCCTCGCAGCGGCTCTGACCCACCGCGCCCCGGGCGTGCGGCGGCGCCCCCGTCCGGAGATCCGGGCGGGGGCGCCGCGTCGTACCTCCCGGCGATTGCGCGGCGCGCCGGGAAGCGGTAGCATGCGGCTTCCTGCTTGCAGGACGCCGTGCATCGCGCCGTGCTTCGCAACCCGATCCGCAGACCATGACCGCCCACGACCTGCTCGCCGTTCCCCCCGCGCGCGCCGCGACCCTCGCGCCCGTGCTGGAGCGCCTCCTGTCCGCGCGCAGCGTGGTGCTGGTCACGCACGTGCACGCCGACGGCGACGGGAGCGGCTCGGAGGCGGCGACGGCGGCGTGGCTGGAGGGGCGGGGGATCCGCGCGACGATCGTGAACCCCACCCCCTTCCCGGACACCTTCCGCTTCCTGCTGCACCGGCCGGACGTGGTCGCGGAGCTGGGCACGCCCGCCGCGGACGCCGCGCTCGCCGGGGCGGAGCTGTTCGTGGTGATGGACACCAGCGAGCCGCAGCGCGTGGGGCGGCTGGCGCCCGTCCTGCCGCGGGAGCGGACGCTGGTGGTGGACCACCACCCCGCGGGGCGCGAGGTGGTGGGCGAGGTGGCGGTGCAGGACGCCTCGGCCTCCGCCACCGGCGAGCTGGTGTACGACCTGGTGACGCTGGCCGGCGACGAGGTCACGCCGCAGGTGGCGCTGGGGGCGTACGTGGCGCTGGTGAGCGACACCGGCTCGTTCCGCTACGGCAACACCACGCCGCGGGTGCACGCCATCGCCGCGGAATTGATGGGGCGGGGGATCGACCCGGAGATGGTGTACCGGCGCCTGTTCGCCACCGCGCCGCGGCGCCGGCTGGACCTGCTGCGCGAGGCGCTGGAGGAGCTGCACGTGGATCCCGCCGCGGCGCTCGCCTGGATGGTGGTGGACGGCGAGGTCGCCGCGCGCCTGGGCGCCACCTCCGAGGACTTCGACGGGCTGATCGAGCACGTCCGCTCCATCGAGGGCACCGAGGTGGCGCTCCTGTTCCGCGGCACCCCCGAGGGCGAGACCAAGATCTCCTTCCGCTCCAACGGCGAGACGGACGTCAACCGGATCGCGCGGCAGTTCGGCGGGGGCGGGCACGTCAAGGCGTCCGGCGCGCTGGTGCCCGGCGCGCCGCGCGAGGTGGCCGCGCGGGTGGTGGAGGCGGTGCGGGAGGCGCTGGCGCCGTGAAGGACCGGCCGAATCACCGGCGGTACATCGAAGTGCTGCGGAGCATGACCCCCGAGCAGCGGCTCCGCAAAGCGTTCGAGCTGTCGGACTTCTCCCGTGCCCTGTTCGTCGAGGGGCTCCGTGCCCGGCACCCGGACCTCGGGGCCGAGGAGTTCGGGAAGCTGCTGCGCTCGCGGCTGGACAGATGTCACAACAGGAACTACTGAGGCGGGTCGTCGCTTCGCTGGAGCGTGCAGTACGGGAGGAGGCGCTGCGGTAGGCTCTCGAAATTTGTGAGGAACCATGCTTCGCGACTACATGCGCGCGGCCATGCACCGGGCGCGCTACGAGATCCTGCCGGACGAGGGCACCTACTACGGGGAGATCCCGGGGTTCGACGGCGTCTACGCGGAGGGTTCCACGCTTGAGGCGTGCCGGGAAGAGCTCGAAGAGGTGCTGGAGGAGTGGATCTTCTTCCGCATCTCCCGGGGCCTGGAGGTTCCCGAACTGGAAGGAATCGAGCTGCGCATCCGCAAGGTGGGCTGATGCCCCCGTTCGGCCCCGTCAGTCGGAAAGATCTGGTCCGGTTCCTTCTGCGCCTGGGGTTCGACGGCCCCTTTTCGGGCGGAAAGCACCAGTTCATGATCCGCGGGGAGGTGACGGTCCGCATCCCCAATCCTCACCGGGGAGACATCGGCAGGGAACTCCTGACCAGGATCCTTCGCCAGGCCGGCATAGAGCGTGACGAGTGGGAGCGCCTGTAGCCGGCACCCGGCTTCCCTCAAGAAACCAGAGAGCGCCCGGACCATTCGGCCCGGGCGCTCCTGCATTCCGCCGGAGGGGGTCGGTCCGGCTACCCCTCGCCCTCCAGGTACGTGTACCCGGCCAGCCCCGCGATGTAGTCCGCGATGAAGGCGTTGGCCTCCGCGCGGCTGATGCCGCGGGCCTTCTGTACCTTGCGGCGGAAGGTGGCGATCAGGTCCTGCGAGTTGAACTGCACGTAGTTCAGCACCTCGGTGACGGTGTCGCCGTGCACCAGGTCGCCGATCTCGTATCCCCCGTCGGTGAGCCGGATGTGCACCGCGTTGGTGTCGCCGAACAGGTTGTGCAGGTCGCCCAGGATCTCCTGGTACGCCCCGGTGAGGAAGATCCCCAGCACGTACGGCTCCTCGTGCCGGAAGGTGTGCAGCTCCAGGCTGGGCTTCGCCTTCCGCCACCCCACGAAGCGGTCGATCTTGCCGTCCGAGTCGCAGGTCACGTCCTGCAGCGTCCCGAACCGGGTGGGCTCCTCGTCCAGCCGGTGCACCGGCATGATGGGGAAGAGCTGGTCGATGGCCCACGAGTCCGGCAGCGACTGGAAGAGCGAGAAGTTGCAGAAGTAGCGGTCCACCAGGATCGCGCTCAGCTCCGGGAGGATGTCCTCGTACTCCTCCGGGTCTTTTGCCGCCAGCCGCGCCACCCGGTTCATGATCGCCAGGTACAGGCGCTCCCCGTGGGCGCGGTCGCGCAGCGTCAGGGTGCCGGTGTTGAAGTGCGTCTGCATCTGCTCCTTCGCGAAGGTGGCGTCGTGGTACACCTCGCGCAGGTTCCGCTCGTCCAGCTCCTTGTACGTCGCCGACAGCTCGTGCACCAGCAGGTGCGACTCCTCCGGCACCTCCTCCGGCGTCTCCGCGATCTGCGTCTCCAGGTCGATCACGTTGATCAGGAGCAGGGCGTGGTGCGCCGTCAGCGCCCGCCCCGACTCCGAGATCACGTGCGGCATGGGGACCTCGGCCTCGCGGCACGCCTCCGCCAGCGAGTAGATGATGTCGTTGGCGTACTCCTGGATGGAGTAGTTGACGCTGGCGTGCGTGGTGGAGCGCGACCCGTCGTAGTCCACGCCCAGCCCGCCGCCCACGTCCACGTACTCCACCTCCACCCCCAGCTGCCGCAGCTCCACGTAGAAGCGCGACACCTCCGTCATCCCCAGCTTGACGTTGCGGATGTCCGGGATCTGCGAGCCCAGGTGGAAGTGGAGCATGCGCAGGATCCCCATCTTCCCGGCCGCCTCCAGCTTGTCCAGCACCCGCACCAGCTGCGACGAGTTGAGCCCGAACTTGCTCTTCTCCCCCGCCGACTCCGACCACTTGCCGGCCCCGGCCGTGGACAGCTTGACCCGCACCCCGGCGGTGGGCTCCACCTCCATCTCGCGGGCCACCTTGAGGAGGATGTCCACCTCGCTGATCTTTTCCAGGACGATGAGCACCTTGTGCCCCAGCTTCTGGCCCATCAGCGCCAGCCGCACGTACTCCTCGTCCTTGTAGCCGTTGCACACGATCAGGTGGTCCGTGCGCTCCGCAAGCGCCAGCACCGCCATCAGCTCCGGCTTGCTCCCCACCTCCAGCCCCACCCCGTGCGGCTCCCCGAACGCCACGATCTCCTCCACCACGTGGCGCTGCTGGTTCACCTTGATGGGGTACACGGTGGTGTAGCCGCCCTCGTACTCGAACTCGCGGATCGCCGTGCGGAAGCGCTCCGAGAGCGTCTCGATGCGCGTGCGCAGGATGTCCGAGAAGCGCAGCAGCACGGGGAGCCCCACCCCCTGCTGCTCCAGGTCGGTGGCGAGCTCGAACAGGTCCAGCCCGCGCTCCGGGTCCTTGGTGGGGTGCACCGTGACGTGCCCCCTGGGGTTGATGCCGAAGTAGCCGATCCCCCACCCGTCCACGTTGTACAGCTCGCGGGAGTCCTCGGTCGTCCAGTTCGTGCTTATGGCGTCCTCCATCGTGCCCTCTGAGAGTCTCGCATCGGTCCGAGCGGCGACAAAGTTACCAGAATCTCCCCCCGGCGAAAGTAGCGGACGGGGAACGGCTTGATTCGAGCGGCGCCGTGGTGATAGCTTCCGCGCGCCCCGTCCACCCTCACCGCGCCGCAACGGTCTCCCAATGTTCCAGTACCGCCGCCCGGACTTCACGCTCCCCCGCTTCGCCGCCGCCCCCGATGCCCGCTGGGAGCCCGCCCCCGCCGACGGGGTGCTCCCCGAGGGGTTCTTCTCCACGACCAACCTCCCCACCTACGTCCGCATCGGCGGGGAGTGGAGGCTCCCGCGCGAGCCGCGCATGGACTCCGCCCTGGTGATGGACCCGGACGGCGTCCCGCGCGTGCTGGAGGGGCGCTACGTGCGTGGCGGGCAGCCGGTGGCCATGGGCTTCGCCGAGGACGGCTCCGAGGGGATCTTCGTCCACACCGCCGGCCTCACCGGCGACCCCGACCAGGGCCCCGAGGGCGAGTTCAAGTTCATGTCCTCCGAGGTGTCCCGCGAAAAGCCCACCGACTACCAGTCCATGGCCCGCGTGCTGGTGGAGGAGAAGGCGCGCGGCGGCCACGTCATCTGGGTGGTGGGCCCCGCGGTGCTCCACTCGCGCGGCCGCGACACCCTGGCCTGGTTCGTCAAGAGCGGCTACGTGGGCGTGCTGTTCGGCGGCAACGCGGTGGCCGTGCACGACATCGAATCCGCCACCATGGGCACCACGCTGGGGATGAACGGCCGCGGCATCCCCGTGGAGGGCGGCCACGCCTTCCACATGCGGGCGATCAACCGCGTACGCAAGGCGGGTTCCATCCCCGCCGCGGTGGAGCAGGGGATCATCGAGCACGGGGTGATGCACGCCTGCGTCACCAGCGGGGTGCCGTTCATCCTGGCCGGCTCCATCCGCGACGACGGCCCGCTCCCGGACACCATCACCGACGCGGTCCGCTGCCAGGAGGCGATGAAGGAGCACACCCGGCGCTGCACCGCGGTCATCATGATCGCCACGGCGCTGCACTCCATCGCCACCGGCAACATGCTCCCCTCGTACGTGTGGCGCGAGGACACGGGCGAGATCCGGCCGCTCTCCACCATCTGCGTGGACTCGTCGGAGTTCGTCGTCTCCAAGCTCAAGGACCGCGGCACCCACCAGGCGTTCGGCGTCATCACCAACGCCCAGGACTTTCTCCACGTGCTGCGCCACTACGTGGAGATCGAGGCGGCCGCGTTCGAGGCGGAGCAGGCGGCTTCCCAGACGGTCTCGGTTTGATGGCTTCTTTCCGCTTCGGCGGGGCCGCTCCGGAGCCCGGCGGAAACTGCCCCGCCGGTCTCCTGCGCGGGCTACAGGAGCCCCGCCAAACCGCCGGCGGGTCTCCTTCCGCCGGAGTGAGCCAGCCGAAACTGCCCGGCTGTCTCCCTCCGCAACGGATCAGGGGGGTACTGCGGAACTGCGACGGCTCATGTCCTCAGCGGTCGGCGCGCCGTGGCAGGCCCCCTCCCCCCGGCCCCCTCCCCCG
>DASVVI010000641.1:0-1635 GCA_036386635.1 Longimicrobium sp. | reverse complement strand
CCCGCCCTGCGCCCCCGCAGGCGGGGAAGGGGGTCGGGGGGAGGGGGCCCTCCGCCCGGTACAGAACCTGCCGAGCCGGACGTCCTTACTCGCACGCGGAGGGTGCCGATGAAGGTTCGGAGAGCGTAGTGCGGTTGCTCGTGATCGTGCCCGTGGGCGATGCGGACGAGGGGCTGCTTCAGGCGCTCGCCGATGACCTGGGGCCGCGGCTGGGGCTGGAGTGCGCGGTCGGCGCGGGGCTCCCGCTGCGGGAGGAGTGGTGGGACGGCGACCGCCGCCGCTACCTCTCCGGGCCCATCGTCGATGCGCTGCTGGAGCGCGCGGACGGGTCGGGGCGTGACCCGAGCGAGTGCTGGTGGCTCGGCGTGGCGGAGTGCGGGCTGTGCGCGCCGGAGTACGACGTCGTCTTCGGCGAGGCGACGATGCACGGGCCCTGCGCGGTGGTGGGGCTCGCGTCGCTGCGCGTGCCCTGCGCGGACGGCACCTCCGCGCTCTGGCCGCGCCTGGTCGCTTCATCCGTTCATGAGCTGGGGCACCTGGCGGGGGCCGAGCACTGCGCGAATCCGCGGTGTGTAATGTACCCCTCGCGCGACATCGCGGACACGGACGGAAAGGGGAACTCCTTCTGCGGAGCGTGTTTCCAGTGGGACGCCGAACGTGGAGCTTGATCCGCGGACGGCGCTAGTATACTTTGTAAAGAGCACCCCTCCCGAACACTCCCAGTCGTCCCATACCGGCTCATTCATGAACCACGAGTCACCCCGGTCGCTGCGGCGCGCGTACCTGGATTGGGTCGAAGAACAGGTCGAGAACTACAAGGACGAGGTCCCGCGCTCCGAGCTCCTGCGGCTCGCGGACGAGGTGGTACGCGAGCTCCGGATGACGGACTCGGGGCAGTACCAACTCACGGAGCTTCTCATCTGCCACGCGATGGACAAGCGGATCGCGCGCTCGCTCAAGCTCCCGGGCTACCGCTCCTGGAGCGCCCAGCGACTCGCAGCACTCAACGCGCCGCTCTTCCCGCCCGACCTGTCGCCACCGCCGCCGCGTCCCGTCCCGGCGCCGGCTCCCGCGGTCAAGGTGCCCCTCGCCTGTGTCGGTTGAACACGTGCGCTGATCACAAACGGATACACACTGCGGCGCGAGCATGGTTGCTCGCGCCGCAAGTCGTTGTGTGCGTTTGGCTTGGGATGGCGTCCGCTCGCGGTATGCGCCGTGCACGGGGGTGGGGATGCCGCGCGTTCTACGGCGGCGGTCCTATATCCCGAGTTATCCTGATGATCGATCCACATAAATCCTGCCCCAACCTACCCGCCGAAGCGCGGGAGATCGTGGGGATCGTGGTGCAGGGAGTACCGTCCCTGCCCGTGCGCCCCCATCTCGCGTTCATGTGGGGCCCCGAAGCGGCGCCCGTTCCATCGATCGCATTCGGGCGCGAACGCAACCGGGCGGCGTAGCTCCCCAGGCAAAAAGATGATGTCACGCGCGGAGACGCGGAGGCGCGGAGGAGTTCTCTCCGTGGCTCCGCGTCTCCGCGTGAGGCATGCGGTGAACAGCGTGGACGGCAGAAGAGCGTGCTGGACCTCGAGCCCGTACAGCACCGTACCCCTGAGCGCATCGCCGCCCACGTGCACA
>DASVVI010000640.1:0-10006 GCA_036386635.1 Longimicrobium sp. | reverse complement strand
AGCAGATCCCGCCCCTGACCCTCAACAGGACGACGGAGAATGAGCGTGGATCTGAGCGGAAAGGTGGCGGTGGTGACGGGGAGCACGTAGGGGATCGGCTACGCGATCGCGGAGTCGCTGGCCCGTGCGGGCGCGGACGTGGTGGTCTCCGCGCGCAACGAGGACGAGGTGCGCGATGCCGCCCGGCGGCTGGAGGAGGTGGGGCCGGGGCGCGCGGTCGGCGTCGCCTGCGACGTGCGCCGCCACGCGGACGTGCGGCGGCTGATCGGCGCCGCGGTGGAGCTGGGCGGGGTAGACATCCTGGTGAACAACGCAGGCGTGGGCGTCTTCAGCACGGTGGACGAGATGTCGCCCGAGGAGTGGCACACCGTCATCGGCACCAACCTGGACGGCGTCTTCTTCTGCTGCCACGAGGCGATCCCGCGGCTGCGCGAGCGTGGCGGCGGGTGGATCATCAACATCGGCTCGCTGGCGGGGCGCAACGCCTTCGCGGGGGGCGCGGCGTACAACGCATCCAAGTTCGGCCTCCTGGGCTTCACCGAGGCGATGATGCTGGACGTGCGCCACGACGACATCCGCGTCACCTGCATCATGCCCGGGAGCGTCGCCACCCACTTCAATAACCATGACCCGAGCGACGCCGACGCCTGGAAGATCCAGCCCGAGGACATCGCGCAGATCGTGATGGACCTCATCGCCATGCCCGCGCGCACCCTGCCGTCCAAGATCGAGGTACGCCCCTCGCGCCCGAAGTCGGGGTGAGCGTGGTGGACCACAGCAAGCCCAAGGCGGTGGTCTGGGACCTGGACGGCACGCTGGCCGACGACCGGGCGCGCGCGCACTTCGTGGAGGTGGAGGCGGGGCGCGCGCGCGACTGGCGGTCGTACTTCGATGCCCTCGACCAGGACCCGCCGATCGCGGCATCCATGGAGGTGCTGCGCGCGATGCGGGCGGCCGGCATCCGCATCATCTTCCTCACCGGGCGCCCTCACTACACGCGCCCCAAGACCGAGCGGTGGCTGGAAGCGAACGGCCTCGCGGAGTACGACCTGCTCGTGATGCGCCCCGAAGGGGACGGGCGTCCCGCCGGCTACTTCAAGGTGGAAGCCGTCCACCGCCTGCGCCGCGAGTACGAGCTGGTGTGCGCCTTCGAAGATCGCATCGACGTCGCCAACCACTTGCGGGAGGCGGGGATACCCGTCTTCCTCTTCGGCGCCGGGATGGAGGCCGCTGCCGAGGCGCTCGAAGCCCTTGATGCCACCGAGGACGAGGTGCTTGAGGAGGCCGAGCGCAAGGAACACGGACCCGAATAGCACGCTGCGGCGCGGAAGCGGCCAGCGCCCGAACGACTTTTTCAGCCCGATTGACGCGGTATTTGCAAGCGCTACCTTTCAGCCCGGGGTGAAGCATTCGCCGCGGGCCGACCGGTCGTGGCGCAGCACGTCCACCGGCCAACTTTCTCGTGATCAGCACGGCAGAATTGGCGAGCACCGCGCGTGCCCGCCTCATCGACGCGGAGCTGCTCAGCGCGGCCGGCCGCTACGACAGCGCGGTGTACCTGTGCGGCTACGCGGTCGAGCTGCAGTTGAAGGTGGCGATCTGCCGCACACTGGGCTGGTCCGAATTTCCGTCGTCGAACCGCGAGTTCGAGAAGCTGCGGGCCGTGAAAACGCACGACTTCGAAACACTGCTCAACCTCACGGAGAAGCGAGCCGAGATCCTGACAGTGTACCAGACCGAATGGGAGGAGGTGAAAACGTGGAATCCCGAACTGAGGTACAGCCCGGTGGGAAGCACGGACGAACGAAAGGCCCGCTCCGTTCTCGGTGCTGCCACCACGCTGTTTCGCGTCCTGTAGATCCGTTCGTATTCAAGCTCGTCGCCTTCGAGGACCGCCTGGAGCGTGAGAACGGAACGCCGTGCTTGTTCGCGCTGATCCGGCGGCAGGGATTCATGATGCGGTGGGAGGTGTTTCTGGCCGCGCCCTGGGCTGCGGGGGACCCTGACGGAGCGAGGCGGTCGCTGGTGGCGGAGCTCGTATCCTGGCTAACGCCCGAGGAGCGAACCAAGTTCGGCGGAGTTACTGTGCTGCGGCCCTGCGACGATTTCGTGTGCGAGCTCCTGGATCGCGTCGGCGGGCACGAGCTGGTTCATGAGCTCCGCCCAACGATGATCCAGGACGTGGACATCCTGCGCGCAGTCATCATCAACTCCTGCGGCGCGGAGTGAGCCACCCGGAAAGGCGGCCTCAGGGCTCGCGGCCCCGGGCGGACCACACCCGTGCCACGCTGCCGCCCACCTCGCGCATCCCCTCCACGTAGTCGTAGTGGAGGGTGAAGGCGTCGCGCCCGCCGTTCGTCCGCGCCCAGGCGGCGGGAAGGCGCAGCCACCAGGCGCGGATGATCCAGGCGCCGCCGGGGAGGCGCACGAATTCGGCGCGGCCTCGGGGGGCGTAGCGAGCCTCCGTCCGCACCCGCGTGTACTGCCACTCCAGGTGGCGGAGCTCCGAGCTGCGGGCGTCGAGCCAGAGCACGCCGCGCACGTCCGGGCGGCGGCGCGAGGGGACCGGCTCGAACGCGAGCCCCACCAGCCCCGCCTCCGCGCCGCTCCCCTGGCGCAGCGAGAAGCAGTGCTGCGCGAGGAAGCTTTCCGAGAGCAGGACCTCGGCATCGGGCCCGAAGAAGACGACCCGGCCGGCCACGTTCCTCACGAAGCCGAGCCGGTCCAGCTCCCGCACGGGAACGCTGGCGAAGGGGGCGCCGCCCACCATGCGCACGAGCGCGGTGGAGTCCTCCAGCAGCGAGTCGCTCCGCACCTGCGTGGTGCGCACGTACGTGGCCAGGTCGTACCCGATCATCGAGTCCGCGGCCGTGCGCACGGTGAGGGCGAGCGCATTGCGTGCCTCTTCCCAGACGCGCTCCAGCGCCGCGCCGCTCGTGCGGACCGCCTCGCAGCGCGGGCGCGCCGAGGCGACCAGCCCCTCCAGCGTCACCGTCCGCGGCGTGATGGCGAGCGAGCGGGCGAGCCTCTCCCCCTCGCGCAGGGCGAAGGGCGCGGTGAGGGCGCTCTGGAAGCCGACCTGGCCGGCGCGCAGGCGGTAGCTGCCGGGGCCCGGCGCGCGGATGTGGAAGCCCCCCGCGCTGTCCGCCGCGGCGTCGGAGACGGGTCGCCCGGCCTGGTCCAGCAGCTCCACCAGGCTTCCGGGCACCCCCCCGCCCGCCGAGGTGACGCGCCCGTGCACCTCCTGTGCGGCGAGCGGGCGGGAGAGCAGCGCGAGCGCGGCGCAGAGCAGGATGCGTGTGGTCTGGAGGTGCATGGGCGGCCGGCGGGTACAGGGTGCGGGCGTATATGATGGATGGGTAGCACGCGGGAGCCCGCCGGGCAAGCGCCCGGTCAGTGCACCGCCTCGACCGGAATCAGCGTCCCTTCCGGCTGGATCTGCACATGGATGAAGCGCTGGTCCCCTTCCTCCTCGTACTCCACGGGGGTGGGCGTCAGGACCTGGATCACGGGGTCGGTGGGCGGCTCCACGTGCAGGTGCAGGAGGAGGATCTCCGGATTGAACCCCTGCGGCTGGGCACGGGACAGCGAGAGCCGGTAGCCGGGCGTCGGCATCGTGCACACGCCGCGGACGCGGAGCCTCGGCGGGCGGGGAGGCATGAAGTCCTGTACGGCGGACCACTCGCA
Organism: Longimicrobium sp.; assembly: GCA_036386635.1. Classification (GTDB taxonomy): domain Bacteria; phylum Gemmatimonadota; class Gemmatimonadetes; order Longimicrobiales; family Longimicrobiaceae; genus Longimicrobium. Next base: position 6,319 of record DASVVI010000640.1, on the reverse strand, counting down.
GTTCAGTCCGGGACGGGGAAGGCCGCTCATCAAAGGCTCCGTTCAACTGTGGTATGATGGACCCGCGAAGCTCCTCACGATTGCCGTCTCCGAGCGAGGAGGCAAGGATTTCGTCGGAATCCGATGCCGGGGCCGACGCGGGGCGCGCGCGGGGTTTGCGCTGGGTGCGGGCGCACTCCATCTTCCCGCGGCACAACCGACCACGAATCCGGACCCACGAGGAGCCATGACGGATAGCAACGCCCAGTTCCGCACCGAGCGCGACTCGCTCGGCGAGATGCAGGTGCCCGCCGACGCGCTCTACGGCGCGCAGACGCAGCGGGCGGTGGAGAACTTCCCCATCAGCGGCATCCGCTTTCCGCGGCGCTTCATCCACGCGCTGGGGACCATCAAGAAGGCCGCCGCGCAGGCCAATGCCGAGCTGGGCCAGCTGGACGAGGGCGTCGCGAGCGCCATCGTGCGCGCGGCGGACGAGGTGATCGAAGGGCGCTGGGACGCGCAGTTCGTCCTCGATATCTTCCAGACGGGGAGCGGCACCTCCACCAACATGAACACCAACGAGGTGATCGCCACCCGCGCCGGCCAGCTTCGCGGCGAGGGGGAGACGCGCGTGCATCCCAACGACCACGTCAACATGGGGCAGAGCTCCAACGACGTGATCCCCACCGCCATGCACGTGGCCGCGCGCGTGGCGATCCAGGAGGACCTGATCCCCGCCCTCGAGCGCCTCCGCGATGCGCTCCGCGCTAAGGCCGCCGCCTTCGACGACGTGGTCAAGAGCGGGCGCACGCACCTGATGGACGCCACGCCGGTGCGGCTGGGGCAGGAGTTCGGCGGCTACGCATCGCAGGTGGAGCACGGCATTCGCCGGCTGCGTGCCGCCGGCGAGGAGCTGGCCGAGCTGGCGCTGGGCGGCACCGCGGTGGGCACGGGCACCAACGCCCTCCCCGCCTTTCCCGGCGCCGCCATCGCGCGCATCAGCGACCTCACCGGGATCACCTTCCGCGAGGCGGAGAATCACTTCGAGGCCCAGGGCGCCAAGGATGCCTACGTGTCCGCCTCCGGGGCGCTGAACACGCTGGCGGTGTCGCTCCTCAAGATCGCCAACGACGTCCGCTGGATGGCGAGCGGCCCCACCTCCGGCCTGGCCGAGATCACCCTTCCGGCGGTGCAGCCGGGCTCCTCCATCATGCCGGGGAAGGTGAACCCGGTGATGAGCGAGGCGCTGATGATGGTGTGCGCGCAGGTGATGGGGAACCACGTCGCCGTAACGGTGGGCGGGCAGCACGGCAACTTCGAGCTGAACGTGATGATGCCGGTGATGGCGCACAACCTCCTGCAGTCGGTCGCGATCCTGGCGCATGGGTGCGACGCCTTCCGCAGCCGCGCCGTCGAGGGGATCGGCGCCAACCGCGAGCGGTGCCGCGAGCTGCTGGAGCGGAACCCCTCCATCGCCACGGCGCTCAACGCCTACATCGGCTATGACGAGGCGGCGGCGGTGGCCAAGGAGTCGGCCAAGAACTACGAATCGGTGCGCGACGTGGTGAAGCGCCGCGGGCTCCTCTCCGACGAGCAGCTCGACCAGGTGCTCAACGTGCGCGACATGACCGAGCCCGGCATCCCCGGCGGGGGCGTGGTGGGCGGCGGAGGCGGCTGACCCGAGCAGCGCATGACCCGGTTCGTCCCCGCCCTCGCGATCGCCCTTTCCGCCTGTACCATGAACATGCAGGCGGTGCGGGAGCCGCCGTACTCCTACGCCGCCGCGACGGCGCCGCCGTGGCAGAGCATGGTGTACGCGGCGCGCACGGACAGCGGTGTGGTCGTCGTGGACCTGGGGTGGTACGGGGCGGGGCGCGAGCTGCGGCGCACTCTGGCCCGGCTGGGTGCGCGGCCCGAGGACGTGACGGACGTCTTTCTCACGCACAGCCACCGCGACCACATCGGCGCGTGGGAGACGGTGAGGGCGGCGCGCTTCCACCTCTCCGCCGCGGAGGCGCCCATCTTCCAGGGCGGCGCGCATCACAGCGACCTGCCGTCGCGCACGGGCGAGGCGGTGCTGGGGAATCCGGCGCCGTGGGAGGGCGAGCTGGCGGTGCGCCCCTTCACCGGCGACACCGTCTTCACCTTTGGGCGGGACACGCTGCGCGCCTACCTCCTCCCCGGGCACACGCCGGGGAGCGCCGCGTACCTCTTTCGGCGCGTGCTCTTCATGGGCGACGCGTTCGTCTGGCACCTCTTCGGCGGCATCCGCCCCGCGGACGAGATCTTTACGGAGAACTCGGCGCAGAACCGGGCCAACGTTCGCGCCCTGCTCCACCGCGTCCTCCCCCTCGGCGTCGACTGGGCCTGCAACGCCCACGCGAAGTGCGTGCGGCCGGACTCGGCGTTCGTGGCGCAGGTGACGGGCCCCCCTCTCCCCGGCCGGCTCCCCCGCAAAGCGGGGGAAAGGGTGCACTCCGAGCCCGGTTGATTCCACCGGGTACTTACCAATTTCGGCCCGCCGCGAGGATGCTCGCGGCGGGCCGATCTACCATTCCCCATTCCCCATTCCCCACCTCACGGCGCGGGCCCCACCGGCCCCTGCTGATGCGCATGCCGGCCGCGCAGCGCCATGCGCACGGCGGCCATGCCGTAGCGCGGGATCGCCAGACCGAAGCCGAGGACGATGGGGAGCCCCGCCGTGCAGATGCGCCAGAAGAGGAAGACCGTCCCCAGGCTGCCGCCCAGGTCCCCGGCGGCGCCGCTGGAGAAGGCGAGCTCGATGGCGCCCGCCCCGCCCGGCGTGGGGAGGAAGAGCTGCCCGTAGATCAGCGCGAACGAGCTGATGGCGAGCACCTGGATCGGCGGCGGGTCGGGGAGGGTCTGCGCCAGCACGGGGAGGACGGCGACGCGGCAGGCCACGCTCATAAGCGTCAGCGGTACGCTCGCGGCGAGTGGCCACCCCAGCGCGCCGCGAACCGACGACCACACGATGCGGCTCCTGCGCGGCTTTCCCGCTGCGCGGCGGCGGCGGCGCACGATCCACCACACCAGCACGCTGCCGATCACCACCGCCACGATCCACGGTACCACCCAGCGGAACGACTCGATCATCTCCGGTCCGACCCCGCGCCACCATCCCGGCGCGTAGATCAGCCCGGCGATGATCGCCGCGATGGCGACGACCACCGAGTAGCTCACCACCTCCACCGCCAGCAGCGGGATCGCCATCGCCACCGGCACGCCCGCGAAGATCATCCCCCCCAGCCGCGCCGGCTCTCCGCCGATCCTCAGCGGCGTCACCACCGCCGCCGCGTCGCCAAAGACGTTGAGGACGAAGACCTCGCGGTACGGCAGCGGGTGCCCGGCTCCCTTCAGGAAGAGGTGGATGCGCAGGGCTCGCAGCGCCAGGTCGGCGGCCACGAGGAGCAGACAGAGTGCAACGGCCGGCGCGAGCGACAATGCTTCCAACTCCATGCGTGCGAGGGAGATTGGAGGCAGTGCAAGGCTCGCACCGGGGCAGGGAAGTGCGTTAGTGCGTTAGTGCGTTAGTGCGTTGGTGAGGGGCTTCGCTGCGGTGCTTCACCACCTGGAGGATGTTGCTCTGGATCTGGCTCATCACCAGGTCCGTCCACCACGAGGAGTAGAGGTTGAAGTGGGTGCTCAGGCGGTGCGTGCTGCGCAGGCGGAGGACCACCTCGCGCGGGCCGGACGGCTGGATCTCGTAGGTGCCGTCCAGCACGTCGAAGTGCTCGCCGCCCACGGTGACGTGCTCGTCCAGCGCGGCGCGGGAGATGGTGGTGGAGTCGGCGTGGATGGTGAAGGAGAGGGTGCGCCCCGGCTCCCAGACCGTGACGGTCTCCAAAAAGAGGACGCCGCGCTCAAAGGTGGCGCGCCGCACGCCGCCTACGCCGTCGTGCGAAAGGGTCGCCTCCAGCGGGCGCGGGAAGCCGATGCGATGCACGAAGCTGGTGCCGTACTCGTCCGGCCGGATCGGCGGCACGCGGGCGATGTGGCGCCACACATCATCCGGTGTCGCCCGGATGCGCACGTGGTTCTCCACCGTGCGGAAGCTCTCCGGCGCCACCATCCGCCGCTCGACGGGCGACATCAGGTACGGAAGGAGGAGGACGGAGGCCAGCGTGAACGCGTGGAAGCCGCGGCGGATGCTGAGCAGCTCCAGCAGCGCGCGCGCCAGGAGGCCGCCGATCGACGACATGATCATGAAGGCGGGCAGGATCAGCACCACGCAGATCAGCCCCTCGTAGCCGATCACGAATGCAGCAAGGAGTGTCAGGCACGCCGCGCCCCACGGCCCGCTCACCGCGTAAGTCCACGAGCGCCTCTGCTCCTGGGGCGCGATCCACACCACCACGAACCCGAGGGCGAACGGAACGCCGTAGATGAACGACGTCGCCATCACGGCGAAGAACTCGTGCAGGTCGTCCACACCGAACAGGATGCGCGCGGTCAGCCCATATACCACGCCGAGTGCCAGCGGCGCGAGCCGCGCACGGTGCCGCCGCGCCCAGCCCGCTACATCGTCGGACCGAATGGTCATCAGTGGAGACTCCGGGTGAGGCAGGCTCGTCAGACGAAGGAGAGGGCCAGGCGGATCGCATTCTACGCCGCCCGCATCGTGTGTGGTAGGGGCGCGATTCATCGCGCCCGTGTCCCGCGCCTCTCCGCCGCCCGCACCACGGACGCAAAGGGCGCCGCCCAACCCGGACGGCGCCCTCGCATCGAACCAACCACGCGGTCCTACAGGTGAATCATCCTCCCATCCACCCCCAGCGCGGCTTCCTTCACCGCCTCGGGCAGCGTGGGATGCGCGTGGACGGTGCGGGCGATGTCCTCGGCGGAGGCCTGGAACTCGATGGCGGTGGCGAGCTGCGCGATCAGGTCCGATGCGCGCGGGCCGATGATGTGCGCGCCCAGCATCCGGTCCGTGCGCGCGTCGGCCAGGATCTTCACGAAGCCGTCCGTCTCGCCCATCGCCTTGGCGCGGCCGTTGGCCAGGAAGGGGAACTTGCCGGTCTTGTACTCGATCCCGTTCGCCTTCAGCTCCTCCTCTGTGGCCCCGACGGAGGCGATCTCGGGCCAGGTGTAGACGATGTTGGCGACGGCGTCGTAGTTGACGTGGCCGTGCTTCCCCGCTGCGATCTCCACCGCGGCCACGCCCTCGTCCTCCGCCTTGTGCGCCAGCATCCGCCCGCCGATCGCGTCACCGATGGCGTACACGTTGCCGACGCCGGTGTGGTAGCTGGTGTCCACCTGGATCACGCCGCGCTCCATGCGGATCCCCGCCTCCTCGAAGCCCATCCCCTCCGTGTACGCACGCCGCCCCACCGACACGAGCAGGTAGTCCGCCTCACTGGGCTCCTGCCCCTCGACGCTCACCCCGACCTTGTCGCCACGCCGCTCGGCGCCGGTCACGCGCGCGCCGGTGCGAATGTCGAAGCCCTGCTTGCGGAAGACGCGGTCGGCCGTCTTCACCACCTCGCCGTCCAGGCCGGTGAGGATGGTCGGCATCGCCTCCAGGATGGTTACCTTTGCGCCCAGCCGCAACCAGACGCTCCCCAGCTCCATCCCGATCACGCCGCCGCCCACGATCACCAGGTGCTCCGGCACGGCGGGGATGAACTGCGCGCCGGTGGAGTCGATGATCCGCTCGTGGTCGAACTTCAGGAAGGGGAGCTCGACGGGGACGGAGCCCGGCGCCAGGATGATCGTCTTGCCGCGTACCGTCTGCGTGCCGCTCTCCCCCGTCACCTCGATGGTCTCGGGCGAGGTCATGCGGCCAAAGCCCCTGATCCACTCGATCTTGTTCTTCTTGAAGAGCCCCGCCACACCCTGCGTGAGCGACTTCACCACCGAGTCCTTGCGGGCGAGCATGGTGGGGACGTCCACCGTGGCGCCCTCCACGCGGATGCCGTGCAGCTCGGCCTTGTGGCGGATCTGCTCAAAGAGCTCGGACGAGTCGAGGAGGGCCTTGCTGGGGATGCACCCCACGCGCAGGCAGGTGCCGCCCAGCGCCGGCTCCTTTTCGATGCACGCCGTCTTGAAGCCCATCTGCGCCGCCCGGATCGCCGCCACGTACCCGCCGGGCCCGCCGCCGAGGACGATGAGGTCGAAGTTCAGTTCGTCTGACATATGTCGAAAGTGCGTGAGTGCGTTAGTGCGTGAGTGCGTCAGGAACCGAAGTCCTGAGTCCTAAGTGCCAGGTGCTGCAAGCTCTGACGCGGTAGGCTGATTCGCAAGCCCACTAATGTTACACCTGATCGAGCAAAGGGGACCGATCGAGTGGATCGGCCCCCCTGCCACACACCAGCACACTGAC
>DASVVI010000639.1:0-6487 GCA_036386635.1 Longimicrobium sp. | reverse complement strand
AGCACCCCCTCCCCCAGGCAGTTTTGGGGGAGGGGGATGCGTCGCGGAGCGACGCTGGGGGTGAGGGCCCCCTACCCGCCCTCCGCGCGGGCGCGGCGGGCGCGCTCGTCGGCGAGCTCGGGCTCCAGCACGCGCGTGATGTACTCGCGCGAGCCCCGCGAGTGCTCGCGCTCGAACTCCGCCGCCTCTTCCGCACGCACGCGCGCGCCGTCCGCCTCGTCGGCCAGCTTCAGGGCGACGTCGCGGGCGCTCTGCGCGGAGTTGGCGGCGGCGAGGGAGGTCTCCACCGCGCGGCGCGCGGTCATGTCGCGCGTGACTTTGCAGAAGCCGAACAGCTCGCCTGCCGGGTCGCGGAGCGCGGTCAGAGTGACGTTGGCCCAGAAGGTGGAGCCGTCACGCCGCACCCGCTGCCCCTCGCCCACGTACTCGCCGCTCTCCGCGGACTGGCGGATGTGCTCGTCGGCCGTGCCGTCTTCCGAGCCGCCCTCAGGATACAGGAAACGGAGGTGCCCGCCCTCCGCCTCTTCGCGGGTCCACCACTTCATCAGGTGGGCGCCCTCGCCCCAGTAGATGATGACGCCTTCGGCGTTCATGAGGAAGATGGCGTAGTCGCGCACGTTCTCGGCGAGGGCGGCGAGGGCGGGGTTCCCCGCGCGCACTTTTTCGCGGATTGCCTCGCGCCTGATCCCTTCCGCGCCGCCCAGTCGCCGCTGGCGCCCACGCTCGAACGCCGCCGCGCGCTCCGCCTCTTCGCTCTTCGCTTCCTGGTTCATGAGGATGGTTCGTCGGCAAGATGTCAGCCACGCGAATCAGGCATGCGCGTTTCGCCGCAACGTGTTACACGAAGCCCCTCCCCGACATCGCGCCGGAGAGGGGCTTCCTTGTCTCGCACGAGCAACCCGTCAAGCGCCGAAGTTGCGCCTCAGGAACGTGGGCTTGGTCATGTCCGGCGCGGAGTCGCTCGGCGGGGCGGTGTGCTTGCGGCCGAGCGGGCCCAGGCCTCCGAGGCCCTGGTGAGTGACGACTGGCGGCTCCTTGACGAGCTTCTCGAAGCCGGTCGCGATGACGGTCACGCGCACCTCGTCGCCCATGCGCGGGTCGTGCACGGTGCCGAAGATGATCTCCGCCTGGTCGCCGGCGGCCTCCTGGATGGTGGAGGAGACGGTGCTCACGTCGTCGAGCGACAGGTCCGGCCCGCCGGTGATGTTGATGAGGATGCCGGCCGCGCCCTTGATGGAGATGTTGTCCAGCAGCGGCGACGAGATGGCCTCCTGCGCCGCTTCCAGCGCGCGGTTCTCGCCGCGCCCGAAGCCGGTGCCCATCAGCGCCGTGCCCCGGTTGCTCATCACCGTGCGCACGTCGGCGAAGTCCACGTTCACCTCGCCGGTCACGCGGATCAGGTCCGAGATCCCCTGCGTGGCGTGCAGCAGCACCTCGTCCGCCTTCTTGAGCGCGTCGGCGAACGAAGTCCCCTTCCCCACGATGGAGAGGAGGCGCTCGTTGGGGACGACGACGAGCGTGTCCGCGGCGCGCGCGAGGGCTTCGAGACCCTCCTCCGCGTGCTTCATCCGCCGCTTCCCCTCGAACAGAAAGGGCTTGGTGACGACGGCCACCGTGAGCGCCCCCTGCTCGCGAGCGATCTCGGCGATGAGGGGGCCGGCGCCGGTGCCGGTGCCGCCGCCCATCCCCGCCGTCACGAAGACCAGGTCCGCGCCCGCCAGCGCCTTGCGCACGTCGTCCGCGTTCTCCTCCAGCGCGCTGCGTCCCACCGCGGGGCGCGCGCCGGCACCCAGACCGCGCGTCAGCTGCCGCCCGATCTGGATGCGCACGTCGGAGCGGCACCGGGCCAGCGCCTGGGCGTCGGTGTTCACCGTGATGAACTCCACCCCTTCGAGCTGCTCGTGGATCATGCGGTTGACGGCGTTCCCGCCGCCGCCGCCCACGCCCACCACCAGCATGCGGGCGCCGGGCTCCTGGTCGATGTACTCGAACTTCATCGGGCTTCCTCCGCCCGCAGGCGGTCGAGTGCGGTGAGGTCGCCCGCCCACAGGGCGCGCAGGCGTTCGTCGTCGGCGATGTAGGCGCGCAATCCGTTCACGATGGCATCAAGGTCGGTCCCCGCGAAGTCGGCGCGCAGCTCTTCCACGCGAAAGCGGTCGGAGCCGGCGAACCAGAGCACTTCTCCGTTCTCGAAGCGCACGCCGTAGCGGGCCCCGTCGGTCACGTAGTCGCGGGCGTCGTCCCATGGCGGAAGGTCGCGCGGCTCGCCGCCCGGCACGGTCGCGCGGGCGAGGTAGAAGTGCGCGGGAAGCTGCACGGTCCGGATCATGGCGCCCGGTGCGGAGGGGGTGCTGGAGCGGGGATGCTGCGGGAGTAGCACGCGATTGCGTACCACGCGTGGCGCAAAAGGCATGAGCGTGACACAAAATGTGCTAGTTACGCATGCTGCACAAGCCTCACAGAACTTCAACAGCAGGACTCACGCGGAGGCGCGGAGACGCGGGAGAAACTGCAACAGCATGGCTCACACAGAGACACAGAGACACAGAGGAAAGAACAGAAGAAAAAGGAGTACGATTTTCCCTCTGCGGCTTTCTGTTCCTTCTGTGTTCTCTGTGTGAGGCTTTTTTCCTCTCTCTGCGTCTCCGCGTCTCCGCGTGAGGCCAGCTGTGTTATGCGCTACGCGGAAAGCGGATGGTGGACGGGTCGATCTTGCGCCGCTCGGGGGCGCGGCGGGCGCCCACGCGGTCGCGGACGCGCTGGGCGATCTCCTCGCGCTTCATCGGCGAGACGAGCTGGGTAGCGGCGGCCGCGGCGGACTCGGCGGGGTGGCGGAAGATGGGGCCGTTCTCACGGTACCACGGAATGATCCGCTCCACCTGCGCCGTGAGGCGGCGGTCCGAGCGGGCCGTATGCAGGTCCCAGTCCGCCTGCGCGTACAGCCAGCTCTCCGCGCGCGTGCCGAAGAAGCGCGCCAGCCGCAGCGCCATCTCCGCCGTCACCCGCTTCTCCCGCTTGTTCAGCAGGTCGTTCAGGTGCGGGCGCGAGACGCCCATCCCAAGAGCCACGCGCCCCTGCGTGAGGGCGGGGTCGCAGTCGATGAACTCTTCTTTCAGAAGCTGGCCGGGGCGGCGGGGCTCCACGGCGGGGGTGGCGATGCTCGTCATGGGAGGTGTGCGTCGGGTTGTGGGTCCAGACAGGGCTTTACGCCAGGGGCAAGACGCGGACCGCGGCGCGGAGTGGTCCGGAATATAGCGTCGAACTCCCGCTCCCGCACCGGCTTTCGGCGCGCCTGTAAGCTGTCTGCTTACAGCTAACTCGTTGTCAGTGTAGTGTTTACAGCAACTGCTTCGGCACGCGAAGTGCCTTTCGGACCCATCCCCGGCGGTCCAACCCGCCCGCCGTAAAACATTGCACGCATGGCACGAGATGCCTACCACGATCTGGAAGGGCGCCATCAGCTTCGGTCTGGTGACCATCCCGGTGACGCTGCACAGCGCGGTGCGCGAGCACAGCGGGATCAGCTTCAACCAGCTCCACGCCAAGGACAAGTCGCGGATCCGCTACAAGAAGGTCTGCGAGCGCGAGGGGAAGGAGGTTCCGGCCGACGAGATCGTCAAAGGATACGAGTACGAGAAGGGAAAGTACATCGTCATCTCCGACGAGGAGCTGGAGCAGGCCGAGCGCGCCACCTCACGCTCGTTCGAGATCGCGGCGTTCGTCAAGGAGGATGACGTCGATCCGCGCTACTTCGACAAGCCCTACTACCTGGCCCCCATGCCGGGCGGCGAGAAGGCGTACGTCCTCCTGCGCCAGACGATGGAGAACACCGGGTCGATCGGCGTCGGCAGCTTCGTGCTGCGCAAGAAGACGCACCTGGCCGGCCTCAAGGCGGTGGGCGACGCGCTCGTCCTTGAGCTCATGCGCTACGAGCGCGAGCTGGTGGACGTGCGCGAGCTGCGCATCCCCGAAGTCAAGGACCTGCGCCCGCAGGAGCTGAAGATGGCGGAGCAGCTCGTGGAGAACCTGAGCGAGCCGTTCGATCCCGGCAAGTTCCGCGACGTCTACAGCGAGAGCCTGATGGAGGTGATCCAGGCCAAGCTCAAGGGCCAGAAGCCCTCGCTGGCCGAGGCGGACGAGCCCGACAGCACGGGCGTCATCGACCTGATGGCGCGGCTGCAGGAGAGCATCAAGGAGTCGTCCAAGCCGGCGTCGGCCAAGAAGAAGGCGGCGGCGGCTCCCAAGAAGCGGAAGTCGGCGTAGCCCATGGCGAAGCCCCGCCGCACCTCCGCACCCGCGGGCGACCTGGCGGAGTACCAGGCCAAGCGCGACTTCGGCAAGACGCCGGAGCCGCGCGGCGCGCGTGCGCGAAAGAAGAAGGCGGTGGGGCTCGGCTTCGTGGTGCAGAAGCACGCGGCCAGCCACCTGCACTTCGACCTGCGGCTGGAGCTGGGCGGGGTGATGAAGAGCTGGGCCGTGCCCAAGGGCCCCTCCGGCGACCCCGCGGACCGCCGCCTGGCCGTGGAGGTGGAGGACCACCCCATGGAGTACAACACCTTCGAGGGCACCATCCCGGCCGGCGAGTACGGCGGCGGCACCGTGATGCTGTGGGACCGCGGCACCTACACCGCGGACGACGTGCTCCCCAACGAGGACCCGGAGGAGTTCCTCGCGGCGCAGCACAAGAAGGGGAAGCTGGACATCACCTTCCACGGCGAGCGGCTGCGCGGCTCCTACGCCCTGGTGCGCACCCGCCGCGGCGAGGGCGGGTCGAAGCCGCAGTGGCTCCTCATCAAGCACCGCGACGACCACTCCGGCGAGGGACTGGACCCCGCCGCGGAGTACGACACTTCGGTGGAGACGGGCCGGACGATGGAGGAGATCGCCTCCGGCCGTGGAGGCCGCCGTGTGTGGCGCTCCAATCGTGCCACCAGTGCGACATCTGCTCCGCAACCAGTCCCCGCCGCCGCGCCGCCGCCCGTCGTGCTCCCCATGCTCGCCTCCTCCGCCGGGGGCACGGTGCCGAGCGGCGAGGGGTGGACCTTCGAGCCGAAGTACGACGGCATCCGCGTGCTCGCCTTCGTCGGGAACGGCACGGCGGCGCTCGTCACGCGCAACGGCAACGACAAGGCGCGCCAGTTTCCGGAGGTCGTGGAGGCGCTCCTCGCCTTCCGCCAGGAGCTGGGGCGCGACGTGGTTCTGGACGGCGAGCTGATCGGCGTGCGCAACGGCGAGGTGGTGCGCTTCGAGTCGCTGCAGGGGCGCATGCACCTCACCAACGACCGCGACATCGCCAGCAGCTCCGCGCGCGAGCCCGCCGCGCTGGTCGCCTTCGACCTGCTGCTGGACGGCGCGCGCCCCCTGCTCCGCGAGCCGTGGAGCGTGCGCCGCGAGGCGCTGGAGGAGCTGCTCGAAGGCCGCGCCACCGATGTGCTGCGGCTGGGCGAGAGCTCGGCGGACGTGGACGAGATGATGTCGCGCGCCCGCGCCGGGGGCTGGGAGGGGCTGGTGGCGAAGCGCACCACAAGCGGCTACGCGGCCGGCAAGCGCTCGCGCGACTGGATCAAGCTGAAGCTGGAGAACCGCCAGGAGCTGGTCGTGGGCGGATGGACGGAGCCCCGCAACTCGCGGCAGCACGTCGGGGCGCTCCTCCTGGGCTACTACGACGCGGAGGGGCGCTTCATCTACGCGGGCCACACCGGCACCGGCTTCGACCAGAAGGGCCTGGCCGACGCGGCTCGGCGGATGAAGCCGCTGGAGCGCAAGACGTCTCCCTTTTTGGAGAAGCCCGCCACAAACGAGAAGGCGCACTGGGTGACGCCCAAGCTGGTGGTGGAGATCCGCTTCAACGAGTGGACCTCCGCGGGAAAGCTGCGCCAGCCCGTCTTCCTCGGCTTCCGCGACGACAAGGACCCGCGCTCCGTGGTGCGCGAGCCCGACGCCCGTGTCTCCGCCGCGGAGCCTGAGCCGCGGGATGGCGCCCCGGCTCCAAAACACGCGGCGGGCTCCGTGGCCGAGCGGCTGGACGCCGTCGAGCGCGAGGGCGGCGACGGCGTGGTGGCGCTTGGGAAGGGGAAGCAGCTCTCCGTCAGCAACCTGGGCAAGGTCTACTTTCCCGCGGACGGCATCACCAAGGGCGACCTGCTGCGCTACTACGCGGAGACGGCGCGCTACATCCTCCCCGCCATGAAAGACCGGCCGCTGGTGCTGCGCCGCTTCCCCAACGGAATCGAGGGGCAGGCCTTCTACCAGCAGACCCCCGACGCCGACACGCCGGAAGGGGTGCGCGTGGAGACGATCCGCGAGCCGGACGGCGACCTGAAGCGGCGCCTGATCGGCGGCGACCTGGCCACGCTCCTGTACACGGTGCAGCTCGGCGCCATCTCGTACGACCCCTGGCACTCGCGGGTCGATGGGCTGGACTACGCCGACTACTCGATCCTCGACCTGGACCCGGGCGAGGGGACCGACTTCCAGACGGTCGTCG
>DASVVI010000638.1:0-3737 GCA_036386635.1 Longimicrobium sp. | reverse complement strand
GCTGAGCGCCACGCCGTACGCGAACATCGAGGAGGCCTCGCGCCGCCGCTCGGAGTACGCGGACAGCTCGGTGGTGCTGGTGGCGGGCGCGTCGTACACCTACCGCACGCGCCAGTACCAGAGCGCCGTCGGCCCCTGCTTCAACTACGGCAAGCTGAGGGTGTTGACGCTGGACCCGGCGGCGGGCACCGCGAGCGTGCAGGCGATGGTGAACCTCAACTGCGACGACGAGCGCCTGACCGCGGACTGATGCTCGACATCCAGCAGATCCGCCACGACCCGGAAGGGGTGCGCGCGCGCCTGGCCGCCCGCGGCATCGCCGCCGAGACCGACACCGCCGTGGAGCGCCTCGGCGCGCTGGACGCCGAGCGCCGCGGGCTGGTGGCGGAGGCGGACGCGCTCAAGGCGCGCCGCAACCAGGTCTCGCGCGAGGTGGGCGAGATGAAGCGCCGCGGCGAGGACGCCGACGTGCTGGTCGCCGAGATGCGCATGGAGGGCGACCGCATCGGTGCGATCGGGGTGCGCGTGCGCGCCGTGGAGGAGGAGCGCGACCGGCTCCTCCTGAACATCCCCAACGTCACCGACCCCTCCGTGCCCGCCGGCGGCGAGGAGGCGAACACCGTCGTGAGGACGTGGGGCGATCCGCGCCGCTTCGACTTCACGCCGCGCCCGCACTGGGAGCTGGCGGGGGAGCTGGGGATGCTGGACCTGGCGGGCGGCGCCAAGGTGGCGGGAAGCGGCTTTCCGGTGTACCGGGGGATCGGGGCGCGGCTGCAGCGCGCCCTCATCAACTTCATGCTCGATCTGCACACCATCGAGCACGGCTACACGGAGATCGAGCCGCCCTTCCTCGTAGGCCGCGATGCCATGACGGGGACGGGGCAGCTTCCCAAGTTCGAGGACGACGCGTACCGCATCGAGAGCGACGACCTCTTCCTGATCCCCACCGCCGAGGTGCCGGTCACCAACCTGCACCGCGACGAGCTGCTGGCGGGCGACCGCCTCCCCATCGCCTACGCCGCCTACTCCCCCTGCTTCCGCCGCGAAGCCGGGTCGGCGGGCAAGGACACGCGCGGCCTCCTGCGCCTCCACCAGTTCGACAAGGTGGAGATGGTGCGGTTCGAGCGGCCGGAGGCATCGGACGAGGCGCTGGAGCGGCTGGTGGGGCAGGCGGAGCGTGTGCTTCAGCTCCTGGGCCTGCCGTACCGCGTCCTGCTGCTGGCCGCGGGGGACACGGGTTTCTCCAGCGCAAAGACGTACGACCTGGAGGTGTGGGCGCCGGGGGTGGATCGCTGGCTGGAGGTGAGCAGCTGCTCCAACTTCCGCGACTTCCAGGCGCGCCGCGCGGGCATCCGCTTCCGGCCGGAGGCGGGGGCGAAGCCGGAGTTCGTGCACACGCTGAACGGCTCGGGCGTGGCACTGCCGCGCACGGTGGTGGCGCTGATCGAGAACGGGCAGCAGGAGGACGGCTCGGTCGTCGTCCCCGAGGCGCTGCGGCGCTACCTCGGCACGGACCGGATCGCGGCGCCCGCCGGGGCCGCGTAGCAACCCCCAGGGGCGCGGCCCGCCGCGCTCCGTACTCCCCCCTCCGCGTATGAGCCGCCGCCTCTGGCCGACGCTGCTGGGCCTGATGGCCGCGGCGATCCTGGCGTCGTACGTCCTCTACAACCAGCTGCTGGTGCGCGAGATGCGCCGCGAGGCCGCGGTGCACACGCGCATGGTCACCGCCATCCTGAGCGGCCTCAACGACCCCAGCGAAGACGCGCCGCTGCAGACGCTCTGGAAGCTGTCGGCCACCATGCCGCAGCTCGACGTCCCCTTTGTGTACCTCGATTCGGAGGGAGTGCCGGCCTACGCCATCAACCTCCCCTTCGAGGCGGACCTGGCGAACCCGCGGGACGCGGCGCGGGTGAAGGCGTACGCGCGCGAGCTGGGACGCCGCAATCCGCCGGTGGTGGAGCCGCTGCTGGGGACCACCTACTACGGCGACTCGCCCACGGTGCGCCGCCTGCGCTGGATCCCGTGGCTGCAGGTGACGGCGCTGGCGGGGATCCTGGTGGCGGCGTGGTGGATGGTGCGGCACAACACGCGCACGGAGCGGGAGCGGATCTGGGCCGCCATGGCGCGCGAGTCCGCCCACCAGATGGCGACGCCGCTCTCCTCGCTCGCCGGCTGGGTGGAGATCCTGCGCCTTCCGCAGGAGGAGCGCGAGGACATGGCGTCGCTACCGGCGGTGGCGGCCGAGATGGAGGCCGACCTGGACCGCCTGGAAAAGGTGGCGCACCGCTTCGAATGGATCGGCCGCCCGGTGCAGACGCAGGCCGTGGAGGTGCGCACCCTTTTGCGGGTGCTGGAGCGCTACATGCGCGTGCGCCTGCCGCGCCTGGGCCGCCAGGTGCAGATCGAGGTCGACGTCCCCGAGGGCACGCCGCCGGTGCTGGCCAACGCCGTGCTCCTGGAGTGGGCCCTGGAGAACCTGGTCAAGAACGCCCTCGACGCCCTCGCCGGCACCGGCGGCCGCATCTGCGTGGAGGCCGAGTCGCGCGGCGAGCGCCGCGTCTCCATCCGCGTGACGGACGACGGGCCCGGCGTGGCGCCCGCCGTGCGCAACACGCTCTTCGACCCGGGCATCTCCACCAAGAAGGGTGGCTGGGGCGTGGGCCTCTCCCTGGCGCGCCGCATCGTCGAGGACGTCCACGGCGGCCGCCTCGCCCTGCTCCCCTCGGAGCCCGGCGCGCGCGGCGCATCTTTCGAAATAACCCTCCCCGCCGCGTCCGATCCGCCCGGCGAAGGTTTCCGGGCCCTGCGCTTCAGCGGCGCGTCACGCGGATGAAAAACCCTCACACAGAGACACAGAGGAAACCACAAGAACGGAAAAGGGTTGCACCGGAGCCCTTCCCTTTCTTTCCTTACCCCTCTGCGGCTCTGTGTGAAATTGCTGTTTCGCACTAACGCACTAACGCACTAACGCACTGAATGGCAGTCGATCTTTCCCACCTGAACCCCGAGCAGCGCGAGGCGGCCGGCCACTTCGAAGGCCCCCTCCTGGTGCTGGCGGGCGCGGGCTCCGGCAAGACGCGCGTGCTCACCACCCGCATCGCGTGGCTGGTCGACGAGATGGGCGTGGACCCGGGGAGCATCCTCTCGCTCACCTTCACCAACAAGGCCGCGGGCGAGATGCGGGAGCGCGTCCGTGCACGCCTCGGCCGCGAGCCCACCGGGATGTGGATCGGGACCTTCCACGCCATCGGCGCGCGCATGCTGCGGCGGGACGCCACGCGGCTGGGGTGGACTCCCAACTTCGTAGTGTACGACGCGGACGATGCGGAGGCGCTCACCAAGCGCATCATCCGCGACGACCTGCGGCTGGACATCAAGCGCTGGCCGCCGCGCGCGGTGCACTCCGCCATCTCGTCCGCCAAGAACGAGCTGACGGGGCCGCAGGCGTACGCGGACAGCGCGTCGGACCCGTTCCAGCGCGTGGTGGCGGACGTGTACCCGCGCTACCAGGCCGCGCTCAAGAACGCCAACGCCTTCGACTTCGACGACCTGCTGGTGAAGCCCGTCGAGCTCCTGCGCACCATGCCCGCCGTGCGCGAGCGCTACCGGGAGCGCTTCCCCTTCGTGCTGGTGGACGAGTACCAGGACACCAACCACGCGCAGTACGTCCTCGTCCGCGAGCTCGTCGGCGGGTCCTCGGCGCAGGCGGAGCGGCGTACGGCGGACGGCGACCTCGT
>DASVVI010000637.1:0-7331 GCA_036386635.1 Longimicrobium sp. | reverse complement strand
TCCCGCCGAGAACCCGCTCACCCGCGCCGAGGAGTCCGGCGGCGCCCCCGCGGCCACGGGCGTCGGCCCGCACCGCGCCGCGCGCGTCCTGTACATCGAGGACAACCTGGCGAACCTGGCGCTGGTGGAGACGTTCCTGATGTCGCGCCCGGAGTGGCAGACGATCCCCGCGCTCCAGGGCCTCGTGGGCGTGGAGCTGGCGCGCGAGCACCACCCGGACCTGATCCTCCTGGACCTCCACCTGCCGGACATGCACGGCTCCGAGGTCCTCCGCCGCCTCCGCGCCGACACGCGCACCTCGGACATCCCGGTGGTCGTCATCAGCGCCGACGCCACCCGGAGCGCCGTGGACGAGCTTCTCGCCGCCGGCGCCGACGCGTACCTCACCAAGCCGCTCGACCTGGACGAGTTCCTCCGCACCCTCGAACAGTTCCTCCCCGAGCAGCCAAAGCTCGCGTGATGCCCATCAACAGCATGGCTCACGCAGAGGCGCAGAGACGCAGGGAGAGAACAACGAGAAAAGCATCACACAGAGGGCATGGAGGGAACCGCAAGCCACAGAGAACCTCTTCTTGCTGTTCTCTCTGTGTCTCTGTGTCTCTGTGTGAGCCATGCGGTTGCGGTTCTCTGCGTCTCCGCGTCTCCGCGTGAGGCCCGCCGTCCCTGAATGCGCACCGAAACTCGTGGAGTTGGAATGACGCACGACGAAGTGCGCGCCTGCACCCTGCTGCTGGTCGACGACGAGATCCCCAACCTGGAGCTCCTCCAGGTGCTCCTGGAAGTGGAAGGCTACACGCGCGTCATCAGCACCTCGGACGCCCGCCAGGCGATCCCGCTGTGGGAGCGCCATGAGCCGGACCTGGTGCTCCTCGACCTGCACATGCCCCACCGCGACGGCTTCGCGATCCTCAACGACATCCGCGAGCTGACCCCGCCCGGCGAGTTCCGCCCCGTGCTCGTCCTCACCGCGGACATCACCCCCGAGGCCAAGGAGCGCGCCCTGTCGTCCGGCGCCAAGGACTTCATCAACAAGCCGATCGACGCCACCGAGGCGCTGCTCCGCGTGCAGAACCTGCTGGAGACGCGCGTCCTCTACCGCCGCGAGCGCGAGGCGCGCCAGGCCGCCGAGCTCCTGGCCGAGGCGAGCCGCGTCCTCAACGCCTCGCTGGACGCCGCCACCGCCGTCGCGCAGCTCGCCCGCCTGGTGGTGCCGCGCGTGGCCGACTGCTGCGTCGTGGACCTCTTCGACTTCGAGAGCGGCGAGCCCGTCCGCGCCGGCGCCGCCCACGCCGACCCCGCCGAAGAGCCGCGCGTGAAGGCCGGCGTCCTCGCCTCCGGCCCCGGCTCCGAGACGGCGTGGGCCCCCTCGCCGGAGGAGGCGTCGGCGTGCTTCGGCGGCGCGTCGGCGGGGTCGGTGGTCGCGGTGCCGCTGCGGGCCGCGGGGCGGGCGGTGGGGCGGATGGTGCTCGGCCGCTCCGCCCCCTTCACCCCGCCCGACGTGGCGCTGGCCGAGGAGCTGGGCCACCGCACGGCGATGGCGGTGGAGAACGCCCGCCTCTTCCGCGCCGCGCGCCAGGCCACCGAGGCGCGCGAGCACACGCTGGCCGTCGTCGCGCACGACCTCCGCAACCCGCTCACCGCCATCCGCATGGACGCGGAGATGCTGCGCTCGATCCTCGCCCCCCGGCTGGACGACTTCGAGCGCGGCTCTCTCGTGCGGATCGACCAGGTGGCGGGGCAGATGGACGGGCTGATCCAGGACCTGCTGGACGTGTCGCGGATGGAGCGCGGCGCCACCGCCCTGGAGCTCGCCCCCCGCGCCGCCGACGACCTCCTCTCCGAGGCCTCCGACACGCTGGGCCCGCTCGCCTCCGCGCACGGCCTCATGCTCGAAGTGCGCGGGTGCGGTCCCGAGACGATGGTGAACGCGGACGGATCGCGAGTGGTGCAGGTGCTCTCCAACCTGGTGGGCAACGCCGTCAAGTTCACGCCGGAGGGGGGCACCATCACCCTCTCCTGCCACCGCGACGGCGACGAGGAGGTGCGCTTCGCCGTCGCGGACACCGGCGCGGGGATCGAGCCGGAGCAGCTCCCGCACATCTTTGGGGCCTTCTGGCAGGCGCGCCACGCCGACCGGCGCGGGCTGGGGTTGGGGCTGTCCATCGCGCGCGGGCTGGTGGAGGCGCACGGCGGCCGCATCTGGGTGGAGAGCGAGCCGGGAAACGGTACCACCTTTCACTTCACCCTTCCGGCGCACGCCGCGCACCCGGCCGCGGCCGTCTGATCCCTTCAATCGCACCGGCAACAATGAGCCGCATCCTCGTCGTCGAAGACACGCTCGAGATCGCCGAAGGGCTCCAGCGCACCCTGGAGTACGACGGCTACGAAGTGTCGCTGGCCACCAAGGCGGCGCACGCGCTGGCCGTGGCCACCAGCGACAAGCCCGAGCTGATCGTGCTGGACCTGGGCCTCCCGGACCGCGACGGCTACCACGTCCTGCAGCAGCTCCGCGAGCGCGGCGTGCAGACCCCGGTCCTCATCCTCTCCGCGCGCCGCGAGGAGGAGGACAAGCTGCAGGGCTTCCGCCTGGGCGCGGACGACTACGTCACCAAGCCGTTCAGCATCCTGGAGCTGATGGCGCGCATCTCCGCCCTCCTCCGCCGCGCCCGCCCCGCCGCCCCCGCCGCGGACGGCGCCGCCGAAGCCCCCCGCCCCGCCGCCCTGGCCGACGAGGCCCTGCGCGAGCGCTTCAACCTCACCGCCCGCCAGATCGAAGTCGCGCGCCTCCTAGGCGAGGGCTTCACCAACGCCGAGATCGCCACAAAGCTCGAAATGAGCTACTACACCGCCCGCAACCACACCGAGCAGGTGCTGGCCAAGCTCGGCGTGTCGTCGCGGGCGGCGGTGGGGGCGCTGCTGTACGGGCAGGGGTGAGTCTCTCCAGAGTCCTGGTGCGGGCCGGGGAACCGCGGGCCTCACACAGAGCCACAGAGGAAACAGAGAGGAGAGCGGAAAGTTCTCACTCTGTTCTTGCCGTTCCCTCCGTGTCTCTGTGTGCGGCCTTGCTTCTCTTTCTCGCCAACACCGCCTCGGCGCAGTCCGGGCGCACGGCTTCCTTCCCGGTCCAGAACCTCGCCGTGCGGTCCATTCCCCGGACGATGCCGCATCAGGGACGGCCCGTGGCGGCGAAGCGGTGGACGGACCGGTTGGGCGAGAACACGCTCATCCTCACGCAGACCGGCAGGCTTCCTGGCAGAGCGTGCCCGCCCGGCCAGGCCCCGTGCTCGGACGCGGAGGTGCATGCGTATCACTACGTCAGGCGCGGCGCGGCGGTATCGCTGCTCTGGCGTAGCGTGGACTTCGAGCGAGGGTGCGAGTTCGACCTGTACGCGGGGTTCATCCCGGAGAGCATCGCCGTCACTGACCTGGACGCGGATGGGGTGGCGGAGAACTCGTTCATGTACCTGCTCGCGTGCCGCAGCGACGTGAGCCCGGCCACGCTCAAGCTCATCATGCACGAAGGCGCGCAGAAGTACGCCGCGCGTGGCTCCAGCCGGCCTCGCGGCGCTGAGATGGGCGGCGAGATGCGGATGGACGCGGCGTTGGCATCCGCACCCAGGACTTTCGGCGAGTTCGTGCGCGCGCAATGGAGTCGGTTGAGGGGCGCCGACACGTTCCAGCAGTTCTGACGCTGCACACGCGCCTCCGGGCACTCATCGCCCTACACTCTGCTGCCATGGACGCTTTGACGCCAGAGAACACGGACGAACCACTCTTCGCGCGATCCTTGCCGCCGCGGCGTCGGTGGGGCGCCGTCGTGCCCTCCCTGCTCGCGCCGGGATTGGGGCACGTGTACGCTGGGCGCGGAGGGCGCGGACTGGCGATGGCGCTGTTGGCGGCGTCGATGGGTGCGGGCGCGTTGTTCCTCACCATGGTGGTTCCCGTGCCGGTGCTTCGCGTTTCCTTTCTCCTGGCCCCGCCCCTGATCTTTGTCGCAGTCGCGGCGGACGCGTACCGCGCGGCGGCGTCGGCACCGAACCGGTTCTGGGGGAAGTGGTACAACCGCTGGTACGTCTACGTAGGGATGTGGCTCGCCACCGCATTCATCCTCCAGCCGCTTGTCTACGCGACGATCACTCAGCACGTGGCGCAGGCGTTCGTCTCTCCGAGCACCGGAATGGAGCCCACGCTCCTCCAGGGCGACTACATCCTGGCGGCGCCGATCCGCAGTCAGCGGATTCGCCTAGCGATGCCGGTAGTATACCGGGCGTCGGACGGCATCGTCCGCGTGCAGCGCATCGCGGCGCTCCCGGGCGACACCGTGGAGATGCGGCGAAAGGCGCTGTTCATCAACGGCCGTCTCCGCCGCGAGCCATACGTCCAGCACATCGACCCCGCGAACGACGTGGTGGACGAGCAGATGGGGTGGCAGGAGGATTTTCTGGCGCGAGCGAAGCCGGATTACGAGCCGTCTCGCGACAACTGGGGACCGCTGGTGGTGCCCGCCGGTGAGTACCTCGTGCTGGGCGACAATCGCGACAACACCCTGGACAGCCGCTACCTAGGCTTCGTGCCGCGCGAGCGTATCCGGCGGCGGCCGGTGTGGATCTACCTGTCGCGAGACGCAGCGGAGGGCAAGTACAGGTGGGGCCGGAGCGGGCGTGCAATCGAATGAGCGCATCTCGATAGCCGCACCGCTGATCGACTCCGCCGAGGTGGAAACATGCGCGTAGCCGGGCTCGTACTGGACCTCCTCCGCCGCCTTGCCTACCTTTCGACGACGGGCGCCCGCGTCCGAATGCTGAACCCTGAACTGGTAGTGCGATGAAGCAGTGCCCTTTTTGCGCCGAACAGATCCAGCGCGCCGCCGTGGTGTGCAGGCACTGCGGGCGCACCGTGCAGGCGCCTCTTTCGCCCGCGAAGGCCCGCGCGGTCGAGCTGGGGGCGGGCCTCGGCGCGTTCTGCTTCGTGGGCGCGCTGCTGTACGCGGCGATGGGCGGGGCGCTCGACGGGAAGATGGCGAGCGCGTTCGTCGCTCCCGCGGCGGCCTCGCGCGTGCCGGCCGCCGCTCCCAAGCCGCCGCCGCCCCCGCCGCCGCTGGTGGTCAGGGTGCTCGACGAGGACGCGCTCGAGCTGCCACCGGGCGAGCACTTCGACACCGCGTTCGCCGTCTCCGACCGGCGCCCGTGCACCTTTCGCGCGCGGGTGCAGGGGCTGGAGGGCGGGAACCGCGACGTGGAGGTGTACCTGCTGGATGAGGACGGCAACTCCAACTGGCACAACGGGATCAAGCCCGCGGCGCTGTACGAGAGCGGGCGCACCTCGGCCAGCACCATCGAGGTTCCGCTCCGCCAAAAGGGCCGCTTCCACCTCCTGCTGTCCAACCGCTACTCGCTGATGACCGCCAAGACGGTGCGGGTGGAGAACGCGCGCGTCGTCTGCGAGTAGCCCGCCCTGGGTCCGCATGAGCATCGAGAACGTGTCGGACACGGCCCGCTGGGTAGCCGTGTACCGCGCGATGGAGACGGAGCGGCCGGACGCGCACTTCCGCGACCCGTGGGCGCGGCGCCTCGCCGGGGCCAAGGGCGAGCAGATCGTGCGCGAGCTTCCGGGCGGCGCGGCGATGTCGTGGGCGATGGTCGTGCGCACGGCGGTGATGGACGAGGTGATCCTCGAAACCGTCCGCCAGCACGGAGTCGACCTGGTGCTGAACCTGGCCGCGGGGCTCGACACGCGCGCCTGGCGGCTGGAGCTCCCCGCCGATCTCCGCTGGGTAGACGTGGACCTGCCGGGGATCCTGTCGTACAAGATGGATGTGATGCGGAGCGAGACCCCTCGCTGCCGCTACGAAGCCGCGCCCTGCGACCTCACCGTGGAGGCGGAGCGCTCGGCCCTACTTGCGCGCCTGGGCCGGGAATCGCGGAGCGCGCTCGTGGTCACCGAAGGGCTCCTCGTCTACCTGAGCGAAGAGGAAGTGGGCGCGCTCGCATCCGCGCTGGCGGCGGAGGGCGCGTTCCAGTGGTGGCTCACCGATCTCGCGTCGCCCGGGCTGCTGGTGTGGATGCGGAAGCGCTGGGGCAAGCAGGTGGGCAAGGGGAACGCGCCCTTTCGCTTCGGACCGGAGGGGGGCTCCGCCTTCTTCGAGCCTTTCGGATGGCGAGAGGTGCTCTGGCGCAGCTCACTCGAGGAGGCGCGTCGCCTGCGCCGCGAGATGCGCGGGATGTGGCTGCAGCACATCATCATGCGCTTCGTTCCCGAGGCTAAGAAGGAGGAATTCCGCCGCTTCAACGGCTTCCTCCTCCTGCGCCGCTACACTGCCGAGCCAACATGACGGATCCGACGAACGGCTACCCCTTCGCCGACCTGGAGCTGTCGCGCAGGCTGGAGCGCACCGAGGCACGCGCCAACGCCGCGTTCGTGGATGCGCGCGCGCGGCTCGACCCCGCCAGCGGCGCCACGTGGATGGAGGCGGCGGGCGCGTACGCGATGTTCGACGGCGCCGAGTCGCCGCTCACGCAGACCTTTGGACTTGGGCTCTTCGCGGAAGCCGGTGACGAGGACCTCGCGCGCATCGAGGCGTTCTTTGAGGGGCGCGGCGCACCGGTGTTCCACGAGGTCAGCCCCATGACCGACCCCGCACTCCTCGCCCGCCTCTCCGCGCGCGGCTACCAGCCGATCGAGCTCTCCAGCGTCCTTTTCCGCCCCACCGCGGGGGAGTTGAGCGGCCCGCGCACGCCGGGGCTCACCGTGCGGCAAACCAGCCGCGAGGAGGCGGACCGGTGGGCCGGGATCGTGGCGGCGGGGTGGGCGAGCGAGGCGCCGGAGCTCGGCGACTTCATGCTCTCGCTGGGCCGCATCAGCGCCAACGCCGAGGGCTACCACAGCTTCCTCGCTGAGCTGGATGGCGAGCCGGTGGCGGCGGGCGGGCTCAGCCTGGGCGAAGGGATCGCGCTGCTGGCGGGCGCCAGCACCATCCCCGCGGCGCGCAAGCAGGGCGCGCAGCTCGCCCTGTTGCAGGCCCGCCTCCGCTTCGCCGCCGAGCAGGGCTACCCGCTGGCGATGATGGCCACGCTCCCGGGAAGCGTCTCGCAACGCAACGCCGAGCGCCAGGGCTTCCGCATCGCCTCTACGCGCACCAAGTGGCAGCTCCGGCGGTAGGGGGCCCTCACCCCCGGCTCGTTACACTCGCCTGCCCCCTCTCCCGATAACAGGAGAGGGCTCCGCCCTCTGTTATCGAGAGAGGGGGCGGAGATCATGGCCCCCTCCCCCCGGCCCCCTCCCCCGCCTGCGGGGGCGCAGGGCGGGTGAGGGGGAGAACTCCGCGCGTGTTG
>DASVVI010000636.1:0-3792 GCA_036386635.1 Longimicrobium sp. | reverse complement strand
CCTGGACGGCACGGTGGTGGAGCCGTATCTCAACGAAGTCAGCTTCGTGGGACCGCTCACCGCCTCCGCGCTCACCTCCACCGACGCCACGTACCGCACGGCGATGTGGAACCGCACCGTGCAGCTCGGGACGCTTCAGACCTGGTCGGGCGCGCCGCGGCAGGACACCACGTACTACGCCGCCGAGCTGCGCCTGATGAGCATGATCCTGGCGAGCGGCAACATGGAAGACCCGCACTCCGGCCAGCGCCGCCGCAAGGTGGACGACTTCGAGCTGAACAACCTCACGTCGAAGTGGTGGACGTACGCCAGCACGGGCGACACGGTCACGCGTGAGTGGGTCCAGCCGGCCGCCATCGGGCGCGGGATGCGGGTGACGTACGCGATCGACGCCTTCGGTGGGCTGGGCACCGACGTCCTGGCGAACTGGAGCGGATACCGGGCGCTGGAGTTCTGGATCAAGGGAGGGGGAACCGGCAACACCCTCCGCATCCAGATCGAGGACGCCGACGGCGAGCTGTTCCACCACACGATCGTCGACGACTTCACGGACTGGCGGTTCTCCAGCGTGCCGCTGAACACCGCCGGCTTCCCGCGCGCTTCCTGGCAGCCGGCGGGCGTCCCGAACAACGGCCTGACGCTCACCAACGTGAAGACGCTGCAGTTCACGCCCAACACGGGGCGCGGCAGCTTCGAACTCGATCGGATCGAGCTGATCCCGCAGTACTGAGTTCGCTGGGGGGGCAGGGCGCATCCCTGCCCCCGCCCACGCGTTAGGTTCGGTAAACAGCGAGTCTCACGCGGAGGCGCGGAGGAGGCGCGGGAGCTTCCTCTGCGTCTCGGCCGGCGCGCTCCGCGTGGATCAAGAGCCCAGGCCGAGCCCGTACCGGTCGAGCCATGCGCCCAGACGCACGGCGTTCTGCGGACCGAGGAGCGGCACGCTTGTGCCTGGATCGAACGCGTCCGCAGCGCGGTCGAAGAAGGCGTAGGAGATTCCGGAGTTGTCGTGCCGCGCACGGTACCGTATGCCGTCCACTCCCTGCGGGTGGCCGTGGATGGCCGCCGACCAAGCCCACGTGACCTGGTACTCGGCGTCGGCAACGGACGAATCCGCCCCGAGCTTGAACAGGCCCGCGTCCGCGAAATTCGCCACCGTGAGATCGCGGCAGACGCGAACCTCGGCGAACGACCGGGAAACCAGCGCGTCGTGCGGGATGCTGGTCAGGGTGAGGTCCCGGAGGAGCGTCTCGGCAAAGGCGACGTAGTCCGGCTCGCCGGCGTACCAGACACCATACGACGAATCGGGCGAGTCCCACCGCTGGCGCTCGTCCGGATCCAGCGCCCGGCCGAAGTGCATGATCCCGAGACCCGTACGATGGATGCGGTACAGCATCGTGCCCACGCGCAGCCGTACGGTCGGGAGTCGCCGGTTGCGCAGGTCCGCCGGGGGAAGCGGCGGCGGAGCAGGACGCGGTGGCGTCACCCCTGTTCGCCGTACGTAGCCGCGATGCTGCACGCGCCGGCGAGCTCGCCTTCGCGGAGAAGATCGAGCGCTGACTTCCCCCCGTAGCGCGCGGAAGGCGCGAGAAGGACGGCGAGCTTCGTCCACGGCCCGACATCGCGGAAGGCGCTCAGAAACCGGTCGAGGCCTGGCAGAGGCCCCTCGTCCGTGAATTGGCACGCCGGGTATTTCCACTCGCCGCCGGACACCTGGACCGCGAGGATCGTCCCGCGGGCACGGCGCGCCTGGACCGCCTGCGTGCTGACGCCGCCAAGCTCCCTCGCGGCCTCCGATACCCGGAGCAGCCCGCCCGCCTTCCGGATGAGCTCCTCGCGTGCACTGACCCCACGCGCGCGCGCCGCCGCCAGCGGGTCGCGCGGCGGAGTCATCGTGGTCGCGCGCTCGAGCGCGATCGACAATCCGCTGAAGGGATCCACTTCGCTGAGCGCCCTGCTGAGTGTCGCCATGTCCGCGTTGCTGGCAAGGTGTTCGATCACGCCGCGGTATCTCTCGGCGAAAGCGTTTCGAAGTGCCTCGGTTTCGGCGGTGCTCATAGGTACCTCGCGGTGAGTTGATACCGTTTGCGCATGGGATGCGCAACGACGGTACCAATGTCGTTCGTCGGAGGTTCCATGTTCACCATTGATCTGCGCGTGATCTATCCGGCGCCGCGATCCAGCGAGCGGTACTGGATCGCCTCCGACACGTGCGCGGTGCCGATCTCGGCGGCGCCCTCCAGGTCGGCGATGGTGCGGGCGATCTTGAGGACGCGGTGGTAGGCGCGGGCGGAGAGGCCCAGCTTGGCGATGGCCGTCCGCAGGAGCGCATCGCCGGCTTCGCCGATGCGGCAGAACTGGCGCAGGTCGCGCGGGGTCATGTGCGCGTTGGCGTGCACGTCCGGGCGCTTCGCGAAGCGATCGAGCTGGATCTGGCGCGCGCGGCGCACCCGCTCGCGGATCGCTTCCGACGGCTCGCCTGCGCGGCCATCAACCATGTCCTTGTAGCGCACGGCGGGGACCTCCACGTGCAGGTCGATGCGGTCCAGCAGAGGGCCGCTGACCCGCGCCATGTAGCGCTGCACCGCCTGGGGCGAGCAGGTGCAGCGGTGCTGCATGTCGCCGTGGTGACCGCAGGGGCAGGGATTCATGGCGGCCGCGAGCATGAACTTGGCCGGGTAGGTCAGCGAGATGGCGGCGCGGGCGAGCGTGACCTCATGGTCCTCAAGGGGTTGGCGAAGAACTTCCAGCACGTTGCGGCGGAACTCCGGGAGCTCGTCCATGAAGAGGACGCCGTGGTGGGCAAGCGACACCTCGCCGGGGCGCGGGTTTGAGCCGCCGCCGATCAGCCCCGCATCGGAGATGGTGTGGTGCGGCGCGCGGAATGGGCGCGTCGCCACGAGCGAGCGGCCGGAGCCGAGCAGCCCGGCGACCGAGTGGATCTTCGTGGTCTCCAGCGTCTCGTCCAGTGTCAGCGGGGGGAGGATGCCCGGTATGCGGCGGGCCAGCATCGTCTTTCCCGAGCCGGGAGGGCCGACCATGAGGATGTTGTGTCGATATCCCCAGGGCCGACGGCTGCTATGAAGCAGCTGGTATCATCGCGGGGCGGACGGCAGGTGGCAGCGTCGAAGGGGTGGAACCGCGGTGCCCCTTCCGTCGTCAACAGGCTTTCCGTAAGTCTCTGGACGACCATTGACGTAGCAGAGCGAAGACCACCGCGCACCCACGCGAAGCGCCGACGCGCTTGCGGAATTCGATCCACGGGCGCTGCGCCGTGCTGTGACAGAGAAGTTCTCGGACAGCGCGGTGCGTGTTCCGTGAAGCCGCAGCGACGCGTGGTTCTTTATTGTCATCACGGGGCAAAAACGCGAATGCTTTACAAGACAGTCCCTGAGCTTTATCGTGCGGATGGGCCGAGGGCCCGTGATCCCGCCCAGGACAGGTAGAACAGAAAGTAGTCCTTACCCGGCGCCGATGTAAGCTGCCTCTGCGAACCGGTGGACCGCCTTCGTGCCGAAACAACATCCAGCCAGTATTTCACACAAGCGACTGAATGATGTCATTTTTCAGTCGCCGCTATCCGCCCACTTCACGTGTGCTTGATGCCCAGCTCAGCCTTGCCCGCCTTCGACACCGTCTCTTCCCCCGTGTTGTTGCCGAGCGACGGTATCGTCATCGGAATTCCGACCCGCAACGAAGAGGCAACGATAGGCCGGGTGGTGGAGGTCGCCATCGAGGGGCTCCGTGATGCTGGACTGAAGCACCGCGCGCTTATCGTCAATGCGGACAACGGAA
>DASVVI010000635.1:0-5091 GCA_036386635.1 Longimicrobium sp. | reverse complement strand
GCTGCGCGACGCCGGGCACTGCCACCGGCGCGACGGCGACCGGCGCGGGCTCCTGCGGCCCGAGCGCAAGCTGCACGCGATCCAGCGTGCCGGGAGAGGCGCGGTCGACGGCGAGCACGGTCGCCAGCATCGCGACGGCGCCCAGGGTGAAGGTGAGGAGATACCGGAAGCTTCGCATCGGAGCACCGCCCGCGTGGAAGGCTGCCGGCAACCCCGCCCGGCCGGCGGGGGCGTGTTCGCGCCGCGGCCACCATCAATCTAACGGCATATCACATTGCAAGCGAATCACTTACGAGCGGTCCCGGCGAGATGGCCGCCGGCGGAGCTGTTCCGTCGTACCGTCACATTGGCGGCGCGCGGCGCAGCCTCGTAGCTTTGTCGGTGCCTTCCGCCGCCAGGAAGCGGCCCGATCCCTCCCGCACACCCACGCACATGCGCAACCGACTGCTGGTCCTCCTGGTGCTCCCGCTGCTCGCCTGCCAAACGCAGACGTCACCCGCACCCTCCACAACAACGGCACCGACGGCACAGACGGCTGGCGCACGCGAGACGACGGAGCAGGACCGCGCCGCGGTGCTCGCATCCATCCAGGGCTTCATGGACGCGCTGCGGAACAAGGACACCACGGCGATGAACCTGCACGTGGACTCGCTCACGCGCCTCACGCTCATCCGCCCCACGCGCGACGGCGGAACGCGGGTGATGGTGATGACGGGCGCGCAGTTCATCCGCGCGGTCACGCAGCCGGGCCAGCCCGGCATCGACGAGCCCATCCGCAACCCGGTGGTGCACGTGAGCGGGGACCTCGCCACCGTCTGGGCCGAGTACCAGGTCCGCCGCGACACCACCGTCACGCACTGCGGCTTCGACGCCTTCCACCTCGCCCGCCGCGACGGCCGCTGGAAGCTCCTCAACATCAGCGACACGTACCAGCCGACGGGGTGCGGGCCGGCCTGGCCTCGCTAAAGGACAAGCCGAAGCGAAGAACTTACAGCTCCCCCGCTCGTCAGAACCCCACCTCGCCTGCATCACGCCGACTCCCGGACGCACATGCCCGAACTGCTGCGCTGCCCCACCTGCTCCGCGCCGCTGGCCGCGCCCGCGACGCTGGACACCACAGCGCGATGCCCCTACTGCGGCACGAGCGTGCTGCTGAGCGGCCGAGCCGCCGGCGCGACCCTGCCACCGGGCCCCGTGGCCCGGAAGAACGCCGCCGGTACCGTGGCCGGCTGCGTTGTGCTGGTCATTGCGCTGGCCATCGGCGTGGTCGTCATTGCCACGCGGAGCGGATCGCCGCCGCCCGCCCCGATTGACCAGCCGCGGGTAGTGGCCGGGAGCCCCCCGGGGATCACGCCCGCGTCCAGCGCGCCCGCCGCGGCCGATGCGTTCGCGGACGTGGTGCTCCGCTTCGGGAGCGAGGGCACGGGCGCGGGGCGGTTCGAGGATGCGCGGAACGTGGCGGTGGACGGCGCGGGGCGCATCTACGTGGCCGAGTACAGCGGGGGCCGGGTGCAGGTGTTCGACTCGCTGGGCACCTTTGTGATCCAGTGGACGGCGGACCCGCGGATGCCGATGCTGGACCTGGAGGTGGACCGCGGCGGCACCGCGTACGTGGTGCAGAGCGGCCGCATCCGCCGCTACGAGGGCGCCACCGGCCGCCCGCTGGGCACGGTGGCCGGCACGAGCCAGGGCGAGGGCGTGAACGACCTGGTGCTGGCGCTCGATGGAACGCTGTGGGCCGTCAGCAACTCGTCCGAAGTGGTGCACCTCACGCGCGAGGGCAAGGTGCTGCGCCGCGTGGACCTGCGGCAGGCGGTGCAGGAAAACGCCGCGCCGGCACGGCTCGCCGTCTCGGGGAAGGGCGAGGTGTACGCGCTGGATCAGTGGACGGCCGAAATCTACCGGCTGGACGCCTCGGGGAAGTTCGTGGACCGGTTCGGGGGGAAGGGCGACGGACCCGAGCAGTTCCGCTGGGCTACGGCGCTCGCCATCGACGGGCGCGGCCGCGTGTACGTGAGCGACATGGGCCGCGGCATCCGGGTGTTCGACGCCGCCGGCCACTTCGTCGAGGCGTTCGGCGACGCCGCCGTCGTGTTCGGGCTCGCCTTCGACGACCACGACGGCCTCTACACCGCCCACCGCAACGACCACCAGATCGTCAAGTACCGCGTCAAACGCTGACGGCGAAAAACCTGGTCTCACACAGAGACACAGAGACACAGAGAGAAAAAGAAGAAGTGGTTTTCTGTGGCTTGCGGTTCCCTCTGTGTCCTCTGTGTGAGGCTTTTCTCCGTTGTTCTCTCGCTGCGTGTCAGCGGTCCACGTGCGCCTGCTGGGCGGGGTTGTAGCGCGGGCCGCTGATCTTGTCGGGGGCGAGGGCGGCGTCGAGGGTGGACATGTCGTCGCTGGTGAGCGAGACGTCGGCGGCGGTGACGTTTTCTTCGAGGTAGCGGCGGCGCTTGGTGCCGGGGATGGGGACGAGGTCCGGGC
Organism: Longimicrobium sp.; assembly: GCA_036386635.1. Classification (GTDB taxonomy): domain Bacteria; phylum Gemmatimonadota; class Gemmatimonadetes; order Longimicrobiales; family Longimicrobiaceae; genus Longimicrobium. Next base: position 2,601 of record DASVVI010000635.1, on the reverse strand, counting down.
CCTTGTGGAGGAGCCAGGCGAGAGCGATCTGGCCGGAGGCCGCGCCCTTGGTCGCGGCCAGCGCGCGCACCGACTCCGCGGCGCGGAGGTTCGCGTCGAAGTTCTCGCCCTGGTAGCGCGGGTCGCCGCGGCGGAAGTCGCCCTGCGGGTACTCCTCGGCGCGCTTCACGGCGCCGGTCAGGAAGCCGCGGCCGAGCGGCGCGAACGGCACGAGGCCGATCCCCAGCTCGCGCAGCAGGGGGATGATGCGCGGCTCCAGGTTGCGCTCCCACAACGAATACTCGCTCTGCAGCGCCGAGATCGGGTGCACGGCGTGCGCGCGTCGGATCGTCTCCTCGCCCGCTTCGGAGAGGCCCAGGAAGCGCACCTTTCCCTCGCGCACCAGCTCGGCCATCGTGCCGACGACGTCCTCGATTGGGACGGCGGGGTCCACCCGGTGCTGGTAGAGAAGGTCGATGCGGTCCGTCTCCAGCCGGCGGAGCGAGCCTTCGACGGCCTCACGGATGTGCTCGGGCCGGCTGTCGAGCCCAGACATGCGGCCGTCCTCGATCTTGAAGCCGAACTTGGTGGCGATCACCACCTCGTCGCGCCGGCCGCGGAGGGCGCGGGCGAGCAGCTCCTCGTTGGCGAACGGGCCGTACACCTCGGCCGTGTCCAGAAAGGTGCATCCGAGCTCGATGGCCCGGTGGATGGTGGCGATCGACTCCGCCTCGTCGCGCTCCTCCGCGGTGCCGTACGCCTGGCTCATCCCCATGCAGCCGAGGCCGAGCGCGGAGACGGCGAGGCCCTGCGTGCCGAGTGTGCGGGTGGTCAGCATGGGTGCTACCGGTGATTTGGGTGGATAAGGTTGCCTTCGCCGGTGCACGTCAGATTCGTACCACGACGGGCGCAGCCTGCCGGCGAGTCCTGGGCTGGCGCCTGTACCGCACTCGGCCGCGTGCGTACGCCTGACGCTCACTCTACGCCACGCGCGAGAGGAATTTGGAGGTGCGTGGCCGACTAGTCGGCTGTGCACCTCTCTTCTTCCCGGGCGAACATGAAGAAAATCAAAGTCCTGTTTTTCGCGGCCGATCCGATGTCGGCCCTTCGGGACGGGCCCCCGCGGCTGCAGCTCGGTGAGGACTTTCGCGGGATTACCGAGCGCGTGGAAGAACACGGCCGCCGGTCCCCATTCGAATTCGACTGCCAGTTCGACGCACGTCCAGAGGACCTCGTCAACCGATTGCGCCTCACGAGCCCGCAGATCGTGCACTTCAGCGGACACGGCAACCTCGAGGGACTGAAGTTCACCGCTTCGCACGGCGGAGGCGCGCAACTGGTCAGGGGCGCCGCGCTCAAGGAGTTCCTGAAGGTGTTTCCGCACGAGATCCGCCTCGTGGTCCTGAGTGCCTGTTATTCCAGGGACCAGGCGGAGTCCATCGCCGAGGTCGTCGGGTGCGCCATCGGGACGCCCGGTGGGATCGCGGACGCGGATGCAATTCGGTTCGACGCCGCGTTTTACGGATTCATCGCGGGTGGAGACTCTGTGGCGACCGCCTTCAGGAAGGCTAAAGCGGAGCTAGAGGTGGGCGGACCACAAGGAGCGACCCCGGAGCTGCTCCCACGAAAGGACATCAACCCCGCCAAGCTGTTCCTTGTGCGGAAGTCCCGGCGGTGGAAGCAGGGGACGGCGGCTGCCGGTATCCTGGCAGTCGCCGCCCTGGTCGTCGCGAGTGTGCGTCCACCCGTTACTGAAACGCCCCTTCCTGCGGGGTTCCGGGCTATGGGGTGTGTCGCGCCGAGCACGTCAGCCGCAATGACCAATTCGAGCATGGAAGCGGCGACCTCTGCGGTTTCGTCAGGGACCGTGGCGGAACTGGAGGAGGCGAAAGCGCGCTGCGCAGCGGGAGATGCCGACAGCGCGTTTCACCTGTTTGAGAAGGCCGCGCGGGCGGGGAATCTCGAGGCACAGGGGCTGGAGGCGATCGCGTACATGACCGGGCGGGGCGCTCACCACGATCCGGAGCTGGGCGTCGAGAAGCTGCGCAAGGCGGCTCACAAGGGCGATCTCCGCAGCATGACCGTGCTGGCAACCGCGTACGAGACAGGCTACGGAATGACGAGGGCGAGCCGGTATCACGCGAGGTACTGGCTCAACAAGGCGGCGCGGCGGGGCGACGCGGAGGCGATGCGCAGGCTCGGCGTCGTCTACCGCCAGGCGAAGAGCGACTCCGCGCTCTACTGGCTGAACCGCGCCGTGGCGGCGGGCTCCGCGGATGCGCGCGTGGACCTGGGCTACATGTACGACGGCGGCCTCCTGGTCGCGCGGGACAAGGAAAAGGCCTTTCAGCAGTACGCCGCGGCTGCAAGAGCAGGCTCGCCGAGGGGGATGTACGCGGTCGGTTCCGTGTTCCAGGCGGGGGTGGGGGTGAAAAAGGACGCGGTGCAGGCCCATCGCTGGTTCTACAGGGCGGCGTGCGCGGGCTCTCCGGACGCCATGGCCGCGATCGGCGAACAGTATCTGCTCGGCAACGGCGTTCCCGCGGACAGCGGCATGGCCAAGCGGTGGTTCCGCCTCGCCAGCGCCGCGGGCTCGACGTTGGCCGTAAGGAAGCTCCACGC
>DASVVI010000634.1:0-10544 GCA_036386635.1 Longimicrobium sp. | reverse complement strand
CCCAAGGAAGCTGCCGCTCCAGGAGATCGCGCGTCTGTACGCGCGCCGGTGGGACATCGAGCTGGCGATCAAGCTGGTGAAGCGGGAACTCGGGCTGCACCTGTTCTGGGGCGCCAAGACGGAGGTGGTGCAGGCGCAGGTCTGGGCGGCGTTCTCGATCGCGCAGATCCTGATGGCGCTGCGCCAGGAGGTGGCGGCTCGGGCCGGTGTGGATCCGTTCGAGGTCTCGATGAAGCTGCTGATCGAGTGGCTGCCGCGGCTGGGCCACCGGGGCGAGGACCCGATGGAGGTGCTGATCAAGCACGGCCGCCGCGCCAAGATCATCCGCCCTTCACGACGCCTGAGTACATGCGCACCCACGATCCGCGACGAAGACATTGTTCCCCTGCCACCAGACCTGCCCCTGGAGCGAACACCCCGACATTCACACAGGAAATGCGGGCCACGGACGAATTAGTTGGAACAGATGACACGTGGGTCTGCCCCTACGGGTACTGGTGTCTGATGGCGGGCGGTGGAGCGGGGGCGGGCACGGGCGGCCACACGGGGCCGCCCCTACGGGTGATGGTGTGCGAGGCGGGCGGCGGAGCGGGGGCGGGCACGGGCGCGATAAATCGCGCCCCTACAGATCTGTGCGCGGCGGGCAGCGGACCAGCGCCGGGCGAAAAACCCCCTCCCCCAGGCAGTTTGGGGGGAGGGGGATGCGTCGCGGAGCGACGCTGGGGGTGAGGGCCCCCCTCACCACCGCGGATCGCTCGCCAGTAGCGCGCGCATCTCGCCCTCGGGGAGCGGCGGCGAGAGGAGGTAGCCCTGGGCGAAGTCGCAGCCGATGTCGCGGACCTGGGCGAGCTGCATGGGGGTCTCCACGCCCTCCGCGGTGACGGCGAGGTCGAGGCCCTTGGCCATCCCGGCGATGGTGCGGACGAGCTGGGCGGTCGCGTTCTCCGGCTGCATGCGGCTCACGAAGGAACGGTCGATCTTGAGCGCGCCAATGGGGAAGCGGTGCAGGTACGCGAGCGACGAATAGCCCGTGCCGAAGTCGTCCAGCTGAAGGTCGATCCCCAGCGCCTGCAGCTGCTGAAGCATCGCCGCGGCCGTGCCCCCGCCCTCCATCAGCACGCTCTCGGTGAGCTCCAGCTTCAGGTGGCGCGCATCCAGCCCGGTGTCGGCCAGGGTGCGGCGGATGTGGCCGACGAGCCCGGGGTGCGCGAACTGGCGGGCGCTCAGGTTGACGCTCATGGCGATGCGCGCGTGCTCGAACTCCAGCCGCCACTCCGCCAGCCGCTGGCACGCCTCCTCCAGCACCCACTCCCCCAGCGGCACGATGATCCCCGTCTCCTCGGCTGTGCCGATGAAGTCGCTCGGCGGGATCATCCCCTGCTCTGGGTGCACCCAGCGGCAGAGCGCCTCCACCCCCACCATCCGCCCGGTCGCCAGCGCCACGATGGGCTGGTAGTGGAGCACGAACTCGCCGCGGGCGAGCGCGCGGCGCAGGTCCGTCTCCATCTGCAGGCGGGCGAGGGCGCGGGCGTGCATGGCGCGGTCAAACACCTCGCAGCGCGCCCCGCCGGCTCCCTTGGCGCGGTACATCGCCATGTCCGCGTTGCGCAGCAGGTACTCCGGCCGGTCGTGCCCGGCCTCGCCCAGCGCGATGCCGATGCTGGCGGCGGTGAACACCTCGTAGCCGCTCAGGTTGACGGGCGCCGCCACGGCCGCCGCGATCCGCTCCGCCACCATCACTGCGTGGGAGCTGTCCTCCAGCTCCTCCAGCAGCACCGCGAACTCGTCGCCGCCAAAGCGGGCCACGGTGTCGGTCTCGCGCAGGCACCCCTTCAGCCGCCCCGAAACGGCGACCAGCAGCTCGTCGCCCACGTGGTGGCCGAGCGAGTCGTTGACCACCTTGAAGCGGTCCAGGTCCAGGAAGAGGACGGCCGGCGGCGGCGTCTCGCCGCGGCGGTGGCGCACCAGGGCGGCGGCCAGGCGCTGCATGAAGAAGGGGCGGTTGGGGAGCCCCGTCAGCGCGTCGTGCATGGCATCGTGAAGGAGGCGCGCGTCGCTTTGCTTGCGCTCCGTCACGTCCTCGCCAAAGAGGTGCACCGTCCCCAGCGCCGGCTGCGGATTGTAGAGCCACGCCAGCACGCGCCCGCCCACCCCCACCTCCACGTCGCGCACCCCTACCCCCATCTCCAGCGCGCGGCGCACGATGGCCACGTGGTCCTCGGGAAGGATGAGGTGCGGGCTGTCCACCCCCAGCTCCATGAGGGTGCGCTCGACGGCGGGGTTGGCGTAGCGCACCTCCCCCATGGCGTCACACTCCAGGATCGGCGAGGGGGTGGCGCGCGGGAAGGCGGCCAGGCGCGCGCTCTCCTCCTCCGCCCGCTTGCGCCCGGTGACGTCGCGCGAGTTGACGATGACGCCGCGCACGGTGGGATCGTCCAGCAGGTTGGTGCCCACCCCCTCGAAGATCCGCCAGCTCCCGTCGCGGTGCCCAACGCGGAACTCCAGCCCCCGTCCCGAGCCCGGGGCGTAGCGGTCCAGCCGCAGGGCGGCCATGGCGCTCTCGCGGTCGTCGGGGTGCACCAGGTCCAGCGCCATCCGCCCGATCAGCTCCTCAGGCGAGAACCCCAGCAGCCGCTTCACCGAAGGGGTGATGTAGCGCGTGGTGCCGTCCTCGTTGATCACGTGGATGACGTCGCGCGCGTTCTCCACCAGCGAGCGGAAGTACGCGTCGCTCTCCCGCAGCGTGCGCACCCCTTCTGCAGGGGAGAGAAAGGTGTAGCCGTGCAGCGGCGGCGTGGAGGCGGACAAAGGGCGAGCGGCTCGGGGGAATGCGGGCCGATTGCGCCAGCATGGAAACGCGGGATTTCCTGTAAGCGGTTGTGTGCATGAAGAATAGCACGCCCGGCCCGCTTCGCAAACACTTTCGAGCACCCGCCCTCCAAAACTGCGGGGCACTATCGTTGCGGCAGGAGCCCGACAACTCTTGACCGGAACGCCGTGCCCTCCGAGCCCAACCGCCCGACCGCCGCTTCGGCCGCGCGCCGCGCCACCGACGACCCCAACCTCTTCCTGATCCCGGAGGCGAGCCTGCCCCCGGGTTTCGCGGAGCGCGTGGACGACGAATCGCTGATCCCCGCCCCCCCGCGCCCCGCCGCCACCGTGGCGCTGCTGCGCGATGGCGGCACGGGCCCGCAGGTGCTCCTGCTGCGCCGCCACGGCAGGAGCGGCTTCGCGGCGGATGCCTGGGTCTTTCCCGGCGGCGTGGTGGACAAGGCGGACCGCGACCTGTCGCTGGCCGACCACCTGGACGGCCCCACCCCCGCGGAGTGGGCCGCGCGCCTGGGCACGGAGACGCCGGAGGAGGCGCTGGGCTTCGTGGCCGCCGCCCTGCGCGAGTCGTTTGAGGAAACGGGGATCCTCCTGGCCCGCGCCGACCCCGCCGCCCCCTCGCGCATCGACGACGAGGGCGCGCTTTCGGTCGCCCGGCGCGCGCTGCTGGACGGCGTGGCAACGCTGCGGCAGCTCGCGGTGGGGAACGGCGTGCGGCTGGCGGGCGACTCGCTGGCGTACCTCGCCCACTGGATCACGCCGCTGCCGGAGCCGCGCCGCTACGACACGCGCTTCTTCCTGGCCCTCGCCCCCGAAGGCGCCGAGTGCGACGCCCACGGCGAGGAGATGACCGACGCCCTGTGGTGCGGCCCGGCCGAAGTTGTGGAGCGCTTCGAGCGCGGCGAGATGAAGATGCTGCCCCCCACCGTGCACACGCTGCGGCGGCTTGCCGAGTTCGCGTCGGTGGAGGACGCGCTGGAGGCGTTCCGCGACGCGCCCGTCCCCGCCATCACCCCCCGCATGCGCCGCCACCCGGACGGCGTGGCGATCGAGGTGCCGTGAGGGGAAGTGCGTGAGTGCGCGTTCCCTTTGTCATCCTGAGGGAGCCGCCGGACGGAGGCCCGCGACGCAGGCGATCCTCCCTGCGGCGACCGAACGGATCTAGCCCGCGAGGCAGGAGGACGGCGCCGCAACCACGAGGCCCTCGGCACGCGCAGTAGATCCTTCGCTCCGCGCCACAGGACGGAGCACGGGAGGGTACCGAGAAGCGCGTCGCTCAGGATGACAGAAAATCTCACGCACTAACGCACTAACGCACTAACGCACTTCTGTTTCGTTGTCCAAACCCAGGAACCCATCCATGGACCACCGCCCCACCACGCTCGGCGCGCTCCGCGAAGCCGGGTACCGCACACGCTCCGTGAAAGCGGAGATGCGCGAGAACCTGATCGCCCGGCTGCGCGCGGGCGGCACCATCTTCCCCGGCATCGTGGGCTACGAGGACACCGTGGTCCCCGCGCTTTGCAACGCGGTGCTGGCGCGCCAGAACTTCATCCTGCTGGGGCTGCGAGGGCAGGCCAAGAGCCGCATCCTCCGCCAGCTCACCTCGCTGCTGGACGAGGCGCTCCCGGTGCTCGCCGGCACCGAGACCAACGACGACCCGCTGCGCCCCATCTCGCGCGCCGGCCGCCTGCTGGTGGAGGAGGCGGGCGACGGCGCACCCATCGCCTGGCTGGGCCGCGACGCGCGCTACGTGGAAAAGCTCGCCACCCCCGACGTCACCGTCGCCGACCTGATCGGCGACATGGACCCCATCCGTGCCGCACGCGGCGGGCACCTGCTTTCGGACGAGCTGTCGATCAACTACGGCCTCCTGCCGCGCGCCAATCGCGGCATCTTTGCCCTCAACGAGCTGCCGGACCTGAGCGGCAAGGTGCAGGTGGGGCTCTTCAACGTCCTCCAAGAAGGCGACATCCAGATCAAGGGCTACCCGGTGCGCCTGCCGCTGGACGTGCTCCTGGTGTTCAGCGCGAACCCGGAGGACTACACCGCGCGCGGCAAGATCATCACGCCGCTCAAGGACCGCATCGGCGCCGAGATCCTGACGCACTACCCGCGCACGCCCGAGGAAGCGATGACGATCACCGCGCAGGAGGCGCAGATCGAGCGCGACGGGGTGCCGGTTTCGGTGCCCCCCTTCGTGGCGGAGCTGGTGGAGCGCATCGCCTTCCTGGCGCGAGACGACAAGCGCATCGACCGGCGCAGCGGCGTCTCGCAGCGCATGCCCATTTCGGTGATGGAGACCGCCGTGTCCAACGCCGAGCGCCGCGCCCTTCTCGCCGGCGAGACGGCCGTCGTGCCGCGCGTGGCCGACGTGTACGCCGCGCTCCCCTCCATCACGGGGAAGATGGAGCTGGAGTACGAGGGCGAGCTGCAGGGCTCCGAGACGATCGCAAAGGACCTGATCGCGGCCGCCGCGCGCGAGCTCTTCGACCAGGTGTGGGAGGTGGACTCGATGGACACCATCATTGAGCACTTCGACCGCGGCGGCGTGCTGCAGGTGTCGGACAGCGCATCGGCGGAGGCTGCGCTGGGGGGGCTGGGCGGCGTGCCGGGCCTGGTGGAGGCGCTGGAGGAGGTGGGGATGTACCGCCGCGAGGACCCCGGCACCACCGTCGCCGCGGCCGAGCTGCTGCTGGAGGGCCTCGCCGCCCACCGCCGCATCTCGCGCGCCGAGCAGGGCTACGCCCGCGCGCGCCCAGAGCCCAAGTCCAAGGGCAAGGGCGGCGGCTTCCAGTTCGGCCAGGACCTGTTCGCGTAAACCAACAGCAACAGCCTCACACAGAGAGCACAGAGGGAACTGCAAGGTGCAGAGAAAACCTTTGCAGTTCTCTCTGTGGCTCTGTGTGTGGCCCCCTCCGGACTCAGACGATCATGTCGCCCCCCGCTTCAACGCAGGGGCCTGCCGTCGGCGCTCCACCCGTCTGCTCAGCCCCACCAGATCAAGGGAAAGCGCCCGCGTAGCGACGCCCTCGACCGTGAGGACCGGGGTCTCCCGCGCATCAGCGCTGATGACGAGGGCGCGTTCGCGCACGAAGACCTTCGACACGGGTTCCCCGGCTGCGGTCCGCGTGACCAGTTGCGCTCCGGTCCAACGCGGGATGCCCGACCGATCAACGTACACGCGCATGTTGAGACGGTGCGTAACGGGGTCGAAGGAGAGCGAATCAATCTCCACCCGGAACTCGCCCCATACCATGCAGCCACCAGGCTTGCCGAGCCCGTAGACCGGCGGCTTGGGATTTAGGATCCCCGCGTGCCACGGCCGCCGCTCCACGAGGAGGGCGGGCCGGCTGGTGGAATTGCCGTACCCGCCTATGGGGAGCGAGGCACAACCCTGAAGCATGCAGTAGACAACCACCCACCAAGCATGACGGAGCATCGTTCCTCCTCGCTTCTGGTGACTCTGTGGCTCCGTGTGAGCCGGCAGTTCAAGGATTCCTCCCCGAGTCCTATAACCAGTGGACGTATGGAGCCGCCCCCGTTGCACACGCTTCCCGCGGTCGCGTGAGCAAAGAGCTGTTCGCGTCGGCCAAGCCAATAGCTCACACAGAGCACATAGGGGGAGCCGCAAGCCACAGAGAAAACCTTTCGTTGTTCTTTCCGTACCCCTCCGTGTCTCTGTGTGAGGCCCGCGGTTGCAGTTCTCACGGGTACGGCTTTCGCTCCAGCGGGGAGCCTCGCGCACAGTGGCGTGGGGCTCTTGTTCTTACAGAAGGGGAAGCTGCATGGCCACCAACGGAGCGATCGTCGCCATTCTCGCCGCGCAGGCGCAGGCGGAGCGGCACGCCTTCGAAGCCTTTCGCACGGCGGACGCCACGGGCCCGGAGAGGGCGAAGTCGCTCAGGGACCTGGATCTCCCCGAGAGCATGGCCCTGCGCGCGCTCACCAACCGCGGCATCGTGCGCGAGGCGGAGCCGGGGCACTTCTGGCTGGACGAGCGCAAGGCCGCCGAACGGTCGCGCGCACGCAAGCCCGTACTGATCGCCATCATCGTGCTGCTGGTGCTGCTCGCGGTCGCCGCGGGGGTGCTGATGAAGGTTCGACAGGGTTGATGCGGCGGTGGAACCGCGCTTGCAAAGGCGCGGCTCTCCACCCGCGCGAACACGGGCGCGGACGCGCACTCACTCCACCGGTGAACCATGGCAGCCACGAAGGAAGAAGCCGCTGGAGCGCTCGGCTTCATGAAGCAGACGTTCAAGGAGTTCGGCGACGACGAGTGCGCCATGCGCGCGGCGTCGCTCTCGTACTACATCGTCTTCGCGCTGGCTCCGCTCCTTCTCCTCATCATCCTGGTGGCGAGCGTCTTCGTGGACGCGGAGACCGTCCGCCGCACCATCCAGGAGCAGTTCGCGGGGATGATCGGGCAGGACACCGCCGACCAGGTGTCGGCCATGATCGGCGCGGCGGACGAGAAGCAGGGGAAGGGGCTGTCGTCGGTGCTCAGCACGGCGGCGCTGATCTTCGGCGCGACGGGGGCGTTCATGCAGCTGCAGAGCGCCCTCAACCGCGCGTGGGAGGTGGAGCCGGACCCCAAGGCGGGCGGGATCAAGAACTTCATCTTCAAGCGCGTGCTGTCGCTGGGGATGATCATGGGGATCGCGTTCATGCTGCTGGTGTCGCTGGCGCTGAGCGCGTTCATCTCGGCGGCGGGGAGCGCGCTGGGGAGCATGCTGGGCGGGCTGGGGACGATCGTACAGGCGGTGCTGGACCTGGGCCTCTCGCTGGTGGTGGTGACGCTGCTCTTCGCCGCCATGTTCAAGTTCCTGCCGGACGGCAAGATCGCGTGGAAGGACGTGTGGGTGGGGGCGTTCTTCACGGCGGCGCTCTTCACCGTGGGCAAGTTCGGGATCGGGCTGTACCTGGGGCGCAGCGACCCCGGCCAGGGCTTCGGCGCAGCGGCGTCGCTGGCCGTGCTCCTGGTGTGGGTCTACTACTCGTCGATGATCCTCCTCTTCGGCGCCGAGTTCACGCAGACGTGGGCGGTGCGCAAGGGGAGCGGGATCGAGCCCAAGAAGGGCGCGCGCCGCATGGCGGACGAGACGGGCGGCGAGGAGGACCAGCGCCAACCCTCGCAGCGCGGCAAGGGCGGCGGCAAGCGCTCGCATTCGGCCGGCAAGCAGCCGTCTCCGGCGGCTCCGGCGGGCAACGCGGGGCACAGGAAGAAGCGGAAGACGCCGCTGCTCGACGCCCGCCGCCGCGAGATCGCCGAGAAAGAGGCACGCGGCGAGGAGTAGCGTTTCCTTCGACTGAGACGAGGATCATGAAGAGCATCCGCTCGGCGGCCTTCGCGGCGTGCGCCGGCATCGTGATGGCTGGCAACGTGGCGGCGCAGACGCCGTCGCTCTCCACCTTCAGCATCGTGGCGTGCGACCCGCAGAACGGCTTCCTGGGGGTCGCGGTGCAGTCGCGCGTGGTGGGCGCGGGCTCCATCGTCCCGGCGGCGGAGGCAGAGGTGGGCGCCATCGCGTCGCAGGCGGCGGCCAACGTGGCGTTCAAGCGGCGCGGGCTGGAGCTGATGCGGCAGGGGCGCTCGCCCGACGAGGTGGTGGCCGAGTTCAGGCGCACCGACCCGGGAATCGCGCGGCGCCAGTTCGCGGTGATGGACGCGCGCTGCCGCACCGCCGCCTTCACCGGCGACAGCGCGCAGGCGTGGGCCGGGCACCGCACCGGCGACCACTTCAGCGTGCAGGGCAACATCCTCACTGGCGCCGCGGTGGTGGACTCCATGGCCAGCGCGTTCCGGCGCGCGGAGGCGGCGGGGCGCCCCTTCGGCGAGCGGCTGCTGGAAGCGCTCAAAGCCGGTCAGGCGGCGGGCGGCGACCGGCGCGGGCGGCAGGGGGCGGGGATGCTGATCGTAAAGAAGGGCGCCGGCTACGGCGGCGGCGACGACGTGTACGCCGACCTGCACGTGGAGGACGCGCCCGAGCCGATCCTGGAGCTGGAGCGCGTGTACAACGTGTGGATGTCCGTCTTCCACGCCGAGGACCACTTCCTCCCCAACGGCACGCAGGCGTTCGCGGTGCCGGCCGGGGCGCACGTCTGCCTCCTCCGCAACCTGCTGGCGAAGGCGGGGCACGGCACGCCCACCACGCAGCAGTTCTGCGCCTTCGACGAGGAGGTGCTCACCCCGCTCAAGGCGTTCCAGCGCGCGCAGAACCTGCCGGTGACGCCGTCGCTCAGCCCACAGGCCGCGGCTCGCCTGCGCGAGGTGACAGGCGGGCGGCCGTAACGGCGGGGCTCACGCGTAGGCGCGGAGGGACACGCCCGTGACACCGTGACTCTTCAGAAGGGAGCCACCCCTCGGATGTTAGCGCGCCGACTCTCCGAGGGAAGCTCCGGCTGCTAGACGAGCCGGCTGGCATGCACCACGCTACGCCGGTCACCCTCCGCAACAATTGCTGAAGTCGCGTCAAATCGAGGTGGGTCGCGGGTGTGGTGTTCCGCGCAATCATACTCGTCACCTGCGTCGTTCCCACCGCCCGTCACCCTCGCCGCCGGTGTGGTAGCCGCGCCCCTACCTGGGACAAGACTGTCTCTTTCTACGCGTCCAGAGTTATCCGCCGCGATGACCTTCGAGTCCCTAAACAAAAATCGTATAAGGGTTTGCACGGGTCGCGCACGACAGGTCCGCTGTGTGCGACTCATTCGCTTGCCCACCGGTTTATGCAGGAGTCTTCCCTAAACGATCGGAGGAAAGATGAGAACCACTCACGGCTGTATCCACGTGCGTGCAACGCAGCCCATGCGCACGGCTGCGGCCGCATGGCGAGCAGCGACATTCGGCGCATGCGTAGCGCTGATGATTGCCGCCGTTCCGGCCGCCGCACGAAGCCAGACAACCGTCCCCCTGAACACCGGCTACAACCACGCGATCTTCGCCGCGTACCCACTCCCCTCGGGTCCTTCCACCATCGCCGACAATTACTGGATCAACATCTCATCGTTTCCCACAACCAACCCGGCGGTCGGCCCCTCGTGGGTCCTGGCGGCGCAGTCGGCATGGGCAGCGCCATTCCCAGACTCGCGATGGATCAGCGCGTTGAACACCGCCGGCAGTGCACCGGGTGTATCGGGGTCGAATCCGGGCTACACGATCTTCCGGAAGTGCTTCTGCCTGCTGCCGAACTTCAAGAACCCCACGCTGTCGTTCCAGGTGCGCGCAGACAACCAGGTCCAGGTCTGGTTCAATTCGGTCCTCAATGTTGCGCTCCCCCCGTCCGTGGGGAACTTCAACGGTCCGCCGCTGGCGTCACAGCCCAGTTCCCCGAACTGGTTCCGGACGGGATCGAACTGCATCTTCGTACTCGTAGAAGACCAGGGCGGATTGACGGGCTTCGACCTGACCGGAACGATTCAGGCGTACGGCCTGCTGCCCCTGCCAGCGGCCGGAACCGCCCAGAACTTCGGCTGCAACTGCCCCGGAGCCACGGGGGCCCTGCAGGCCGGGGCGGCCGATGAAGACGCGAGGACCGTCGCCCAAATCCGCAGGATCGCGGAGGAGCGGCGCAGCCGGGGCGCTCAAGGCGTTCCATCGCGCACAGAACCTGCCGCGGCGCGCCCGCGTTAGGTGACGGGCGGGCGTCCGTAACACCCGGGCTCACGCGGGACGCGGCGGCGCGAAGGGAAAAGGCAGCACGCAGAGGACACGGAGG
>DASVVI010000633.1:0-1642 GCA_036386635.1 Longimicrobium sp. | reverse complement strand
TCCAGCTCGTGGCGCGGATCCAGCTTGTGGCACAGCTCCACCTCGATGCCGCGCTCGGCCGCCAGCCGCTGCACCAGGTGCGCGATCTCGAGGACGGTGGTGCGCGTCTCGACCGCCTGGTTGATCACCCGGTGCTCGCCGGCGGCGGCCGGGTGCTCGATCCAGTAGGAGAGCGCGGCGATTGTATCCTGCAGCGCGATGAGGCCCGTGCTGGAGGTGCCCCCGGCGTGCACCGTGAGCGGCGTGCCGCGCACGGCCTGCGCCACGAAGCGGTTGAGCACCGATCCGAACACCGGGTCGCAGTCGAAGCGCGTGGCCAGCTGCGAATGCTCGCGCGAAAGCGGGGTCGACACGCCGTACACAACGCTCTGCATCACGTCGGTGGAGGCGAGGCCCCACACGCGGCACGCCATCGACAGGAAGTTGGTGTCGTTGATCTTGGTGATGTGGTACACGTCGTCCGCTTCGCGTGGAAAGGGGACGGGGCGGCACGTCTCCTCGCCGTCCAGCGTCGCCTCCACGTACCCCTCGCCCAGCGACACGCCGCACTGCGCGTACTCGCCCATGCTCCCCATCTTCACCAGGTGCGTGTCCGGCGAGCGGTCGCGGAGGGCAAAAAGCACGGCCAGGTTCCCCACCTCGTTGTTCTCCAGCGTCTCGCGCGCGGCGGCGAACGACTGCATGGAGAACGGCGCCGACGGGATCTGCGCGAGGTGCACCACGGTGTGCGGGCGGGTGCCCTTCACCAGCTCGTCCACGCAGTCCACCACCCCCGACTCGATCCCCGCCACGTCGCGCCGCCCGGTGACGCGGCGAAGCTGGCGGATGCGCTCGTTGAAGGAGAGCACCGGGATCGCGCTCTCGTGCCCCGACGCCGCCACACGGCGCCGCTTGCTGAGATCGTCGACCGCCAGGATCGGCTCCTTCACGGTCATGGCCAGGTGGGAGGTCAGCGCCCACCCCAGGTATCCGTCCGCCCCAAGTACGATGATGCTCACAACGCCTCCACGGCGCGGCGTGTTGAAATCGTGGAGACGGCGCGGATCTGCCCCCTCTCCTGCGGCGCGCGCCCCGTGAGGGCGGGCACCTCGTCCATCTCCTCCACTATGGAGCCGAGAAGCTCCACCGCGCGATCGATGTCCGCGTCGTCCGCCCACCAGGGGAAGCCGATGCGCAGCACCTCGACGCCCTCGCCGGCCAGCGTCTTCCCCTTCGTCTTGACGCACTTCACCGCGACGCCACGCTCGGCGAGGGCGCGGTACACCGGGTACACGTCCATCCCAACCAGCTCCAGCGCCACCACCCGCCCGTCCGCCGCCGATGCGGTGGAGACGCGGGCCCGCGCGCCGAGCACCTCCTTCACTCTGGCCTGGAAGCGCTCGCGGATGGGACGGCCGGGCTGCGCGTGGCACTGGAAGGCGCGGACCGCCGCCGCGAGCCCGGCGATGCGCGAGAAGTCCTGCCCGCCGCGCGGCTCCCAGCGCCCGATGGGGAGATCCGCGCAGAGCGGCTCGCCGGCGCGGAACGGGCAGGTCCATTCCTCGATCACGTCGTGGCGCAGGTAGAGGAGCCCGCTGCCGTGCGGCCCGCCCAGCCACTTGTGCCCGCTGGCGATGTAGGCGTGGCACCCCAGCGTCGCCAC
>DASVVI010000632.1:0-10759 GCA_036386635.1 Longimicrobium sp. | reverse complement strand
ACGCGAGACTCTCGACGACGAGGGCATTCAGGCCAGCGTGCTGCTGATGGCGGGCGCGGGCGAAAGGCAGAAGGCGCGCGAGGGGCTCTACCTCGAGCACCTGCTGAAGATCTGGGACGGAGGGGCGTTCCGCGGCACCTTCTGCGATCTGCACCAGCGGCTCTGCGCGAGCGTACGTGGCGAGAACCCCGCGCAGGAGCCGCAGATCATCATGCTGGGCAAGGAGGACACCGAGTTCCCGCTGCAGACCGCGTTTCACCTGGACGTCCCGGTGATGCGCGACGGCGGAGCTCCGGTGATGCGCGGCTGAGTGACGCGCGCGCTCCGGCGCGCCGGCGCACGAACACGTCCACGATTTGCCCATTTCACGCAACAATCCACGCGGACGACACGCATGCGAGACAAGATCAAGGTGCTGTTTCTGGCGTCGGACCCGTTCCACGACCGTGCGCCGCTGCGGCTGGACGAGGAGGTGCGAACCATCGGGAACGCGTTGCTGAAGGGGCGGGCACGCGACGGCGTGGAGCTGATCCCCTACTTCGCTACGCGCACACGCGACCTGCAGGAGGCGCTGCTCCGGCACGACCCGCAGATCGTGCACTTCGCGGGGCACGGCGGCGGTTCCGGGGTCATCTACCTGGGCGACGCGCACGGGCGGCCGGGCGCGGTGGGGAAAGAGGCGCTGGCGGAGCTGTTCGGCATCCTGAGCGAATGGATCAAGGTGGTGATCCTCAACGGGTGCGGCACCCTCCCGATCGTAGAAGCGCTGAGCGACGTCGTGGACTATTCCATCGGCATGAACGCGCCGCTCACCGACGCGTCCGCCATCGTCTTCGCCGAAGCCTTCTACGGCGCGGTGGGGATGGGGCGCACGGTGAAGACGTCGTTTCAGCTCGCCGTGAGCCAGCTCAAGCTGGAAGGCAACGCGGAGGCGTCCAAGCCGGTGCTGCGCATACGGAGCGGCGTGGACCCCACGGTGCCGCTCGTCACCCCGGCAGCCCTTCCCTCCCCCGGCCCGGATGCCGAGGGCGGCGCTGCCGTGGAGTCATCCGACGCTGGCATGATCAGCGACATCAAGAGCTTTCAAGCCGACGACGTGTTGTTCGAGAACCGGCCGGGCACCGGAAAGAGCGTGCACCGCTTCGACAACGTCTCCGGGCGCGGGTTCATCTTCCGCAACAACTGATTCCGCCGACCACCCCGCATCGTGCGATGACCAACGAACACGGCATCCTCAGCCTGCTGTGGCAGCAGAACACCGGCATCGGCCGTTTCGGCCTGCTGCTGCTGTTCGCCCTCGGCATCGCGGCCTCCTGGGCGGCCATCAAGCACCTGCACCGCTACCGCACCGTGGAGCGGCGCGCGCTGGAAGACGTGCGCGACAAGCTCCGCGGGATCCGTGACCGCGAGAAGGAGGAGCAGCCAGAGGGGGGCCATCCCGCCGTGCCGCCGCCGGTGGAGCTGGAGGAGCTGCGCGAGCACGTGCCCTCCGGCACCCTGATCGGCGACCGGCTCGCCGCCCTCGCGCGGATGAAGCAGGCGCGGGTGAAGGTGAACGTCGAGGCGCTGCAGCAGATCACTCTGCTGCGCGAGAACGCCAGCGCGGGGCTCGCCTTCCCCGGCTACGCGGTGGACCTGGCGATGATGCTGGGGATGCTGGGCACGTTCGTGGGGCTCTGCTTGATGCTGATGCAGATGCAGGACGTGCTTCCCAGCGCGTCGGGCCTGCCGGCGGCGGGCGGATTTCCGGAGGCGGCGCAGAGCCTGGGCAACATCATCGCCAGCAAGAAGACGGCGTTCGTCACCACGCTGGTGGGGCTCTCGTGCGCCATCGCCATCTCGTTCCTCAACTTCTTCCTGGCCCGCGCGCAGTCGGCGTGCTACGACGCGCTGGAGCGGTTCACCACCGAGGAGCTGCTCCCCGCCACCGTGGGCGCGGTGGAGGACGAGACGGCGATGGAAAAGCTGTCGCTGCAGTTGAGCGACACCTTTGCCAGCCTGGGGAGCCTTTCGGAGCACCAGGCCGGCAACCTCGAGCGGCTTCAGGAGATGCAGGACGCGTTCGGGGCCATCGTCGGCAGCATACGGGCCATCACGCAGCAGTCCGCGCGTGGGCCCGCGGAGGAGGCGGCGGGGGCGCTCACCACGCTGGTGAAGCAGCTGGCCGACGCCAACGACGCGCTGGTGAAGGTAGCGGAGTCGGTGGCGATGCGTGCGGTGCAGCAGCGCCACGAGCCGGGGCCCGCGCGGCGCGCGAGCCTGGGCGCGTGGGTGGACGACGGGCTGACGCTGGCGCGGCGCAGGCCGATACCGGCGCTGCTGGGCGCGGGCGCGCTGGCGGCGCTGCTCGTCCTGATCTTCTGACGCGGAGCACCTGCCATGAAACGCTCGCTCGCATCCAGCCTCGTGAACACCCGCGTCCACTACTGGCCGGGGCTCGTCGACATGCTCACGTCGATGCTGATGTTCTTCCTGCTCATCCACTTCGTGGAGAGCAACTTCAGCTCGGCGAGCGCGCAGCTCGCCAGCGCACGGCAAAAGCAGTCCCTCTTCACGTCCGTTCTGCACCAGGAGTTCGAGGCCGAGATCGCGGCGGGGCAGGTGGCCGACTCCGCCAACCTGAGTCTGCTGCAGATCCGCTTCGGCGACGGCGTGCTCTTCGAGCCTGCCAGCTACGAGCTGCACCCGCGCGGCGCCGCGCTTCTGCGGCGCCTGCGCGACGTGTTTCACCGGGTGGACGGCCAGGGAGCGGGCCCGCTGTACGACCAGATCCAGATCGAAGGGCACACCGACGACCTCCCCTACCGGCGCCCCGCTTACCCGCGCGACAACTGGGAGCTCTCTACCGCGCGCGCCACCGCCGTAATGCGCTTCCTTACGCGCGGCAGACGTCCGCTGGAGGAGCGGCGGATGTCGGTGAACGGCTACGCCCAGAACCGGCCCGTGAGCGGGCGGCGCAGCCGCAACCGCCGCATCGAGCTGCGCATCTACTTCTCGGGGGGTGCACGCGCCGCCGCCGCCGCGCAATGAGCGCGGGTACGTGGCGAACGGACGACACCGCGCTTCGCCGCGCGCTCTGGCGCTACGAGTACCGGCACCTGTCCGCGACGCGCATCAAGCGGTTGCTGAGGGTAGCGTACGAGCGCGCCAGCCGCGACTTCGCCGCGCTGGAGGGGAGCGTGCCCGCCGTCCGCCGGCACGGCCCGGGGCTGCTGGCGGCTCGCGATGCCTTCCGTGCCCGCGCCGGCGACGCGATCCGGGCGGGGCGCTTCCGCGCCGCGCTGGACGAGGTCCTTCGCGGGCGCAGGACTCTCGCTGCCATGCAGGCACTGGTGCAGGCGTCGGCGAAGATCGCCCAGGCTGAGGCGGCCGTGCGCAGGCTGCATGAGCGCGCGAGGGTGCCCGGGCTGCGCGTCCGTCCCTGCGTGCAGGCGCCCGCGGAGCTGCTGGAGGCGGCCCGTGTGCGCATGGAGGAGGATCGCTACACCCAGGCCGCGTACCTGGCCGGCGTGTCGCTGGCCGAATCGGCCCAGCTGGAGCGTCGGGATCGCGCGGCCTCGCTCCGCGAGGTGGAGGAGCGTGTCGCCGACGTCCGCTCGCTGTGCGCCGGCACGCGCGACCTGGCGGGCGCCGACGAGGCCGATCCCGTTGGGGATGGGAGCCTAGACGCCGTGGCGGCGCTCGCGCGAGACGGCTTCGTGGTGCTGGCGGAGCGCATGGCCGGCGAGCTCGCGTTCTCGCTGGAGGCGCGCGGCCGGCTGCACCGCGAGCTGCGCCGCGCCGGCGCCGTGGCCCCCGGCGACGACGCCCTGCTGCGCGGGGGCGCCGCCGGCCCGGAGGCGTGGGCGTCGGCCACCGCCGCTCTCTGGCGCTCGCGCGTGGAGACGGGGATGCGCCGCGTGACCGCGCAGCGCGGCCGGGTGGACCGCGTGCTCGCCCTGCTGGACGAGCGTGCGCCTGCGGGAGAGGGGTGAAGCGAGGAGCGGTCGAGAGCGTCCCACGACTCATTCAAGCGAAGAGAACGATGAGCAATCAGACCTTCGAAGAGTGCCTGGTGAAAAATTGGCCCGCGGAGCCGCTGGAAGCCCACAACGTGGTGGTGTTCGAGCGGGTGGGCGAGTCCGGGGAGAAGTTCCGCACCATCCTTCCTCCCGGCACGCCGCTGAAGCGCGGGCTGCTGGACCGCCTCTGGCCTCAGGGGCGGTTCTTCGCCGTGGCGGTGGACGCGTCGCCGGACCTGCACCTGGAGGCGAATGAGCACGTGGTGCTCGAGGACGAGGAGGCACACCGGTTCGAGCTCCTGTTGGAGCTGTACTACTCGGTGAGCGACCCGCACCTCCTGGCAAGCCACCGCAACCGCGACCCGCTCCGGCTGATCGCCAAGCGTGCGCGCCAGCTGGTGGGGCGAGACGTGAGGCAGCTGCAGTGGACCGAGATCGTCTTCTCGTTCGCGGCCTGCACACAGGACGTCGTGCGGAACAGGCTGCCGGAGCTGAAGACCTTCGCCGCGTCGTATGGGATCGCCCTCCGGTCTCTGGAGGTGGGAAGGCTGCTTCCCGAGGACGCCACGGAGGACGCGCGCACGCACGAGAAGACCCTCCGCCGGATCAATCGCAAGGAGGAGGTGGGCAAGGCCGAAAGGGAGTCCGCGCGCCGCCTGGCGGACGCGGATAGCCTTCACACACTGGGCGGTGCCGAGGTGGACGCGGCCGCCCAGGAGGCGCGGGATGCCGCGCGCATACGCGCGGCCGCCGTGGACGCTCGAATCCGGGCGATCGGGCAGGTGGCGGGCGAGGTTTCCACGCCCGCCGAGTTCCAGCGGGTGTTCAGCGGCGGGGTGGACCCGGCCGGGAAGGAAGGTGGGGGTGCGAGGGCCGCCATGCTGGGCGGTTCAGGCGCGCACGGCGCCCTTCCGGCGGCGACGAGCGGGCTGGGCGGGCTGCTGCACCAGATCGTCGCGGCCACTCAGAACGTGGGCGGCTCGGGCAAGCGCCTGGAGCTGCGGGCGACGCTGCTGCACCTGATTGCCGAGGTGCTGCTGGAGGATCTGGGCGACGCGGCGGTCTGCACCCGCCACGCCGACCGCGCTCGCCAGCTGCTCGCCACACTCAACGGGGGCCTGGCGCCCGAAGAGCTCGACGCCCTCAAGATGCTGGCGGACCCCGTGGCGCTCGGAAAGGCGCTGCGGAACTGACGCACGCCCGCGATCGGCGCCATCGCGGGCCATCTCCCGCGCCGGCCCGGCTCGCTCCCGAACCATGGAGAGACCCCTTCGATGTCCGACCCGACCAGCGGCCAGGAAAGCGCCGGATCCCCCTCCTCGCCAGCGAACCCCGGCTCGCCTCCCGAGCAACCCCCCTCGGCTTCCGGCGCGGGGGAGAGCGCGGCGAAGGAGACCGGCGGCCCGGCGCCCAACGGATCGGCCCAGAACGTCAGCTTCAATGGAACGACGGAGATAAATGGTCTCAACTTCGACCAGCGTACGATCGGCACCCAGGTCGAGAGCCAGATCGTCCAGCTCTATCAGGCCCGTTCCGCCATCCGCCGCTTCGCCTGCGCCGAGGTGGAGCCGGTACCGCCGCACTGGGAGCGCGACAGCGCCCAGGTCTTTCGCGGCGAGGACAGCGAGGTGGACGCGCTGCTGAAGCACCTGGAGGAGCGGCGCGTGCTGGTGCTGGCGGCGCAACGCGGTGCCGGCAAGGTGCGGGCGGCGCTGTATCTGGGGTGGCACCTGCGCCAGCGCGAGCGGTGCACCGGGGGCACGCTGCTGGTGGAGCCGCTCGACCGCAAAGTACGCGTGGACGTGCGCCACCTCGCCGCGCACGACCGGGATCTGCGCAACCGGCTGGTCATCTTTCCAAACGCCTTTTCGCGCGCCGACCCCGAGGTTACCCGGCTGTTCGAGGCGACGGACCGCTCCGGATGGCAGGCGCTGGGGGAGCAGCTGCGAGCGCGCGGTGCCTACCTGGTCTTCACCACCGACCCCGCGGACGCGGGCGCGCTGGAGGGGCTGGCCGCCCACGGAGTCCATCGTGAGCTCACGCCCCACTCGCCCGACCTGCTGGCCGGCGAGCTGAAGCGGAAGCTGGAACAGCTCGCCGCCGACGGCGCCGATCCCGGGGTGCTGGCCGCGCTGCGCGAGGGAAATGAGTGGGTGGCCGCCACCTTCCGCTACGCGCCGCAGGTGTTCGACTTCGTAGATCACTACGTGGAAATGGGTGTGGCCGGGCTCCCGTTGCCAGAGGCGTGGCGCCGCATGCAGAACGCCGGCGGGCGCATCCTGCAGGATCTGGACGGCGACTTCGAGGGGTGGAGCTTTGCCTTCACCCTTGCGCTCGCCGAGTGCGGGAGCGAAGCGGAGGGCGTGGCCTGGGTGGACGCCGACCGGCTGCACCGGCACGTGCGGCAGTGGCTGCGGCGCGACCTGAACCTGCGCTACCCCGACTCCCATGGCGCCGACCAGGACGCGGACGCGGACGCCGACACGCGGCTGGAATTCTCCGACACGCGGCTGCTCAAGCGCGCACACGCCCTGGTGGACGAAGGGGCGCCGTCGTTCACGGTGCGCTTTCGCGACGGCGTCACACCGGAAGGGATGTGGAAGGCGATGTTCGAGCGCCACCGCCGCGCGCTGCTCACCGTGCTCCCCGGGCTGCGCGGCCTGGCCGAGCGCGGCGACGAGGAGCTGCGCACGCTGCGCCTGCTGGCCGCGCGGATCGTCGGCCGCATAGGCGAGATGGACGCGGAGCGCATCGTCCTGCCCGTGATGGACCGGTGGGCGCGTTCTGGCAACCCGAACTGGCAGGGCTCACTGGGCCCCCTGATGGACGGCGTGCTCGCCGGGGGCTCCGAGCGCTACCGCAAGGCGTGCGTTCATCGCCTCCGGCAGCTGCGGCGCACCGGGCCGCCGGGCAGCGACCCCGACGCGCATCTGCCGGCGGTGATCGCGGCGTGGTCGTGGGTGGGCGACCACGATCTCTCCGCGGCCATGCGCGAGCTGGGCGTAATCGTACGCGAAAGGCTGGTGCCCGTCGTAGAGGACATGCAGGAGCTGGGGCGACTGCTCGGGAAGTCCGCGCACGCCGCCTCTGAAGAGCAGTCCGCCCGCGGCGTCGCCGTCCTGATCTCGTGCCACGCGGCGCTGCGCGAGGTAGTGTGGGAGCTGTATGCCGGGCAGGGCGGCGCGTTCCTGGGGGTGCAGGCCTCGCTGGCGTCGCTCTGCTTCACTCGCGGCCCGGTGGCCGTGTTCACGGAGCTGCGCAGGTGGATCGTGGAGGACGGGTGGAGGGCCGCGGCGGTGCTGGCGCTCATGCTTCTGCACGAGCGCGGCATCGCCGACCAGCTCAAGCAGTCGCGCGGGGAGAGCGGCGCGGCGGCGGCCGGAGCGGGCGCGGGGTGCGCCCCCCTGGCATCATGGCTCGCCGAGAGTGAGGCCGGCGTGCGGCAGACGGCGAGCTTCCTGGGTGATCTGTTCGAGAGCCTGCTGGAGCCCTTCGCGGCCTCGGCGCAGCTGCAGCGCTTCTGTGTGGAGAGCCTGCAGGCGCACCTGGCGGATTGGGTGCGCGACGCGCTCCCGGTTCCGGAGCACGCCGCGGCAATGCGCGGCCTGTTCAAAACCCTCCTCGGCACGCACGACGGCGTCCTGCACGATCCCCTGCTCGCCCTGCTCGAAGGGCCTGAGTTCACCGGAGACGACCACGCGATGCGCGCCTTTGCAGCGTCGTTGCGGGGGTGACGCCCGCATAGAGAGCCTGGGCGGTTTTCGAGCGGCGGGCCTCACACAGAGACGAAAGAGCCACAGAGAACGCGGAGGCGCTCTGTGGCTCTCGCTTTTCCGACGCTCGACCGTCCGGGGAAAACGCGGGGACGGTGCCGACAAAGGATCTCGGCGGGGCGGAGCGAGGCGCCGCATCACGCCGGATCTTCCCTGGTATCGCTCCACACGTGGCGTAACGGTGAACGTGGCTTCTCTGAGAATGCAGTCCAGCTCGCGCCTGGCTCGCGCGCTCTCCGCCTGCGTGGTGGCGCTCGGCGCGTGCAATACGCCGGCCGATCGCGAGGCGGTCACGCAGGAAGTCGTCCGCGGGTGGGTGGAGGCGCCGGACAGCGCCGGGTGGGGGATGGGAGCGCTGGCGCATCCGGTGGCCGTGTACGCGGACCGCAGCGGCAGCATGCGCGGCTTCCTCGATCCGGCATACCCCACGCGCGTCGACTACCGCCGGGTGATCGACGGGCTGCAGGCGCGGCTGGGGCCGCGGCGCGTGTACGGGTTCGGGAGCAGCGTGCGCCTGGAGCCGAACGCGGGGATCGACGTGCTCGGGAACCGCGAGTTCTACGGCGACCGGGACACGGAGATGGAGGATGCGCTGGACAGCATCGCCCGCGACACGCTGCTCGCCTGGAGCCACGTGGTGATCGGCGACGCGCGGCGCAGCAACCCCGATTTCGCCCACCGCCAGTTCGTCAGGATGCGCGAGCTCGCGCTGCGATGGGGGCACGCGCGGGGAACGTTCCTCGTTGCCGTCTCTCTCGCGCCGTTCCATCCCGTGCAGGGAGACCCGTCCGGCTGCCACGCGGCCTCGGCGGGCGGGGAGAGCCAGTCCCGGCGCCAGTGCCCGCTCTACGCCTTCGTCTTCGCGGCGCCGGGGGACGGGGTGCGGATCGCGGCCGAGCTCGCCGGCCTCTTCGAGCACGTGTGGGGCCATCCGCTCCCCACCGCGCCCCTCGCCGCGGCCGAGCTGCGGCCCGATGGGCCGGCGCAGGAGGAGGGCGTGGAATACGACGCCTCCTGGCTCACCGGCTCCGCGACCGTCCCCAAGCTCGAGGCGGCGTCACCCGCCACCCGCCCCTTCCGCGCCAAGCTGGCCCCGGCCGACGCGGCCACCCCGGCGGGGAGGCTGCTCGACCGCCTGCTCGCCGGCGCACGGCTGGAGCTGTTCGCGCGCCCCGTGACGGCCGACTCCGCCGCCTCGCCGTGGAGGCGCCAGGGCGGCACGGGCGCCGTGCGCGCCGGTGCGGGCGGAACGGGGGTCGAGGTGTTCAGCCCGGGCGGCGACGACTGCGTCTCCGCGGGCGAGGGCGAGCCCTGCGGAACGCTGTACCGCATCGAGGCACGCGCACCGGGCGCGCCCCCGTGGCTGGCAGACTTCGAGGCGCGCGAGGCGGCCGACGCGGAGCGCACCTTTGGGTTGGGGCGGCTGTTCGAGCCGTTCATCCCGCTCGCCGCCACCGCGCCGCCGCTGGCCAGGAGCTACCTGCTGGTCCGTTGATCGAGGCCGCGGCCGCACCGTGCGGCCAGGCATCCACTTCCATCCGCCGCGAGATCCCATGCTGCTCTGGCTCCTTCACCTGTGGGCGCTACCGCCGGTCGGCGCGCGCCTCGACTGCCCCCCGCCGCACGCGGGCGATCCGGCCGATCCCGGCGGGCTCTACAACGCGGCCGAGATCGCGGCGCGCTGGCAGCTGATGGCGGCCGTCTCCGCCGTGCTGGTCGTGGCGCTCCTGCTGGGCTGCTATCTCCTCCCGCGCGCCAGCCTCAACCGGGGCTTCGTGCTGCGCTGGTGGGGCGCCCTGGGCCTCGCGGGGGGGCTCTGCCTCTTCGTGCCGCTGGCGGTGGGGCAGTTCTCGCCCGTGCACGCGCGCGCCGGAAGCTGCAGCACGCGCCCCGCGGCGTTCCCGGCCGAGATCCCGTTCGAGCTGCTCTTTCCCCGCATGGTGGCGGGGCTGTTCTGGGGCGCGCTCGCCTTCGCCGCCGTCTCGCTGCTCGCCACACGGCTCCTGGGCCTCTGGCCGGGCACGGGCGGCTTCTTCCACTACCGCGGCTGCCCGTGGCCGCGGTGGAACCCGGGACAGCGGTGAGCGAGATGAGCGCCAACCTTCTCTCCCCCGAATACCGCCAGCGGACGCTGGTGTACCTAGCGCTGGGCGGCAGCGGCGCCCGCGCGCTGGAGCCGCTGCTGCACCTCTGCGCGCTGGGGCTGGGGCCGGCGCAGCTCCGGGTGCTGCTGGTGGACCCCGACCAGGGGAACGCCGCCATCACCCGCGTGGGCCGCGTGCTGGACCAGTACCGCGAAACGCGCGAGCGGCTGGCCGACGCGGGCGCCGCGAGCGGCTTCTTTCGCACCGAAGTGGTGGACGCGCTCGCCGAGTCGCGCGTCTGGTCGCCGATCGCGGACGACGGCTACGTGCCCGACACGCGCTTCGCAGCCGGGGTCGACCGGCAGGTGATGGACGCGGACGCGCCCGAGCTGGGCGCGCTCTTCGACCTGCTCAACTCGCGCCGGGTGCAGGCGATGAACCTGTCGATGGGGTTCCGCGGCGTGCCCTCGGTGGGCACCGTCTTCATGAACCGCCTGCGCGACGAGGCCTTCTTCGCGCAGCTCCTGTCGCAGTACCACGGAGCCGCGGGCTCAACCGTGTTCTTTGCGGCCGGCTCCGTGTTCGGCGGCACCGGCGCGGCCGCGCTCCCCGTCGTGGGCAGGGCGCTGCGCGACGGGGTGCAGCAGCGCCCGGGCGCGTCGGCCATCCGCGGCGCCGAGCGGGCCAGGCTGGGGGCCGCGCTCCTCCTCCCCTACTTCACCCTCCCCACCCCGGGCGGCGCTCCGGTGGACGGCGGGCCCCGCCCCGAGAACGCGCTCTTTGCGCACAACGCGGCGGGCGCGCTCCCCACCTACCTGGACCGCGAGCGCGACCCCGGCTACGGCGCCTACTACCTGGTGGGCGACAGCCGCCCGCGCGAGCAGGCGCGCAACGAGCTGGG
>DASVVI010000631.1:0-2067 GCA_036386635.1 Longimicrobium sp. | reverse complement strand
CGTGCCATTGGGCCCCAACACCGCCCACAGCTCGCCGGCACGCACCGCGCAGTCCACGCCCCGCAGCACCGGCGAGGGCCCGTAGCCAGCCACCAATCCCTGGGTCTCGAGCAGGAGCTCCACGGTGCCTACTGGGCGGCGTTCATCGCCTTCTGAACGTCGCTGCGCAGCTTCCTCACCCGCCCCAGCAGCTCCTTGTCGTTGGAGTCGCCCGCCGCCTCCACGTCATTCTGCAGCGACTCGAACCGCTTGCAGAGGATACCCACCTTGGGGCTCTCGCACGATTGGACCTCGGTGAGCTTGCCGAAGGCCTTGCTCGTCACGCTCCACTCCTTCTGGAGGTCGCTCTCCTTGCGCGAACCCTTCCGGGTGGTGCGCACCGGCGGCCTCTTGGCGGTGGGCTGCGTGGGCGTCGGCGTCAGGGGCACGATCATGTCCGTGTCCTCTGGGACCGGCTCCCCGGACGGCGCGGCGGGCTGCCCCGCCACGGGCGCTACCGGAGCGGCCGCGACCGCAGCCGCGGGAGAATCCGGCGCCGCTTCCGCCGGAGGCGCAGGAGGAGCCGCCTCGGGCGAACCGGGGACCGCGCTGCCCGTGGGCTCGGCGGGCTTCGGGTTGAACGGCACCGCTGGCGGCGCCTTCGCCTCCGGATCCGGCTTGGAGAGCGTGGCGAGGTACTTGTCCACCAGGGGCTTCAGGGTGGGGTACGTCATCGCCAGGGCGACCCCCACTCCGCCGAGCACCACCACCGTCAGCACCAGCCCCAGCCACGAGCGCTTCTTCTGAGGCGCCGGGGCCGCCGCCGCCGCGCGCCGGGGCTCCTCGCGGTGAATGCGGCCTTTGGGCTCACCGGGCCGGGTGGGCATGGGCGTGCGGCGGGTATCGTCGCGCGGATCCCTCGCCGGCAGGTCCATGTCCACGTCCACATCCAGGTCCGTTTCCCCAGAGGCGAACTCGGGCAAGGAAGTCTCGGGCTCGGAGGCCTCGGGCTCAGCGGGCGCCTCGGCGTCGAGCGCACGCACCACCCCACTGCGTCCCGAGGTGGCGCGGCCCACGGCCGGCATCCCCGCGGACGAGACGCGCGTGCGCCGGACACTCTTCGAGCGGGTGGGTGTCGGCTCGGGTTCCTCGAGCAGGCCGCCCACGATGGGCTGCTCGGACGCCTCCGCCCCCATGTTGGCCAGCTCTTGCTCGTCGACCACCACGCCCGGCTGGGTATCGTGGATGTGCGCCGAGTCCCCCTTCACCTTGTAGCTGGGGTGCGTGTCGTCCATGCCCCGGCGGCTGGCCTCGGCGGCGGCACTCTGTTCCGTCAACGCCGCCACCAGCGCCATGGCGGTCTGAGCGTCAGGAGCACGGCCCGGACCGATTCCCTTGGCCGCGGCGGCGGCGGCGGCGGCCACCTCCTCGGCGAGCGACATCGGCTCGGAGCGGGACGAGGCGCTGCCTCGCTCATGGATCGCCGGGCGAAGCCCCGAGCCCCGCACGGACTCGCGCGCCGGCGCGGGAGGCTCGGCAGGCGGGCTGGAGAACTGCGGCGGCGGAAGGGCTGGAGGCGGCACGCCGTGCGGATCCGTGGTCTCGCGCGAGGGCGGCGGAGGCGCCGGCATGAGCGAGGAGAACGAGGGCAGCGGCGGCGTGGCAGGCGCATGGCTCGGCGCCGTGGGCGTATCGCCCGAGGGGAAGGGCGAGGGGATCTGCAGCGTGGGCGCGTTGGCGCGCACCGTCTCCGTGCTCCGGGGCTCGGCGCGCGAGGGCTCCGCGGGCCTGGCAGCCGCGGCGCTCGCCTGGGGCGGAGGTGGCCCGGCCGGACGCGGGGACTCCGCGGCCCGGGAAGCCGGAGCGCTGGCCACGGGCGACGGAGGCGGCACGGCAGGGCGCGCGGACTCCATGGCCCTGGGCGCCGGAGCACTGGCCATCGATGCTGGAGGCGGCACCCCCGGTGGAATGGCGGCGGCGGGAACGAGGGGAATCGGCACCTCCACCGTGAGCGCCTGAGAGCGCGCGGCAGCGGCGGAGGCGGCCGGCGGTGGCGGGGCCACCGGCGGCGGGGGACGATCGAAGTCC
>DASVVI010000630.1:0-3443 GCA_036386635.1 Longimicrobium sp. | reverse complement strand
CCTCTCTCGATAACAGAGGGCGGAGCCCTCTCCTGTTATCGGGAGAGGGGGCAGGCGAGTGTAACGAGCCGGGGGTGAGGGCCCCCTACTCCACCACCACCTCCCCCCGCGCCGCACGCTCCACCAGCGCCTGGATGCGGCGCACGCCCTCGGCCACGAAGCGCTCCTCGGGGCCAAAGGAGAAGCGCGCATAGGTGCGGAAGCGGGAGGGGCGGCCGCTGCGGCGCTTGCCGGGGTTGATATCGAAAAACTCGCCCGGCACGCAGATCACCCGCTCCTCGATGGCGGCGCGAAAGAAGCCCATCCCGTCGTTCAGCGGAGGCGGGAGGTCGGCGAGGTCGGCCCAGACGTAAAAGGTGCCCTCCGGCTCCAGGTCCAGACGCATACCGGCCGCACGCAGCCCATCCACCAGGACGCGGCGCTTGCGGCCGAAGACTTCCTGGATCGCCTTCGTCTCCGCGCGCACCGCGTCGGCGTCCAGGAGGGGGATGGCGCTGCGCTGCAGGGGGCGGTTGCCGCCGCCGTCCAGGAACGATCCCGTGCTGGAGACCCCCTCGATCACCGAGCGCGGCCCCACCACCCAGGTGCACCGCCAGCCGGGGTAGCGCCAGTTCTTGGTGAAGCCGTCCAGGATCACGACCGGGTCCTCGTCCACATCGTGCACGTAGCGCGCGGCGGAGACCATCCCGTCCTCCTCCGCGGCGCCCCACTGGTAGTGGCTGTAGAACTCGTCGAAGAGAAAGGTGCACTCCAGCCGCCGCGCCGCATCCACCCACGCCTCCAGCTCGGCGCCGCGGATGGAGCGGCCCGTGGGGTTGCCGGGGTTGGAGAGGAGGACGGCGGAGAGGCCGCGCCCCGTCACCTCGCGCTCCAGCCGCTCCACGTCGAAACCGTACCCCTCGCTCCCCTCCAGCAGGATGGGGATGGAGGTGAAGAGGCGAAAGATGTCGAGCAGCTCCTCGTAGGCGGTGTAGTCGGGGAGGAAGTGGCCCAGGTTGATCTCGCCCAGCGCCGCCACCGTGCGGGTGAGCGAGAGGCGCCCGCCGCCGCAGATGCACACGTTCTCGGCGGTGTACTTCGACTCCTTTCCCTGGCGGTAGAGCTGGTTGTAGAGCTCGGCCACCGCCGCGCGCAGCTCGGGGACGCCGGCTACCGGCGCGTACTCCTGGTCCGCGGGGGCGATCTCCACCTCGCAGATGCGCGGGGGCGCGCCGGGAAGGTCGCCCGTCTCCGGCATCCCCTGGCCGAGGTTGCACCAGTCCGGGTGCCCGTATGCGTAGCCGAGGCGCGCGGCCTCGCTCATCACGTAGATCACTCCCGTGAACGGCACCGGCCGAAAACCGGGCGCGGTGGGGAGGGGGATGTCGACTCTTCTGCGGTCCATGGGGAAGTGCGTAAGTGCGTGAGTGCGTGAGTGCGGGGTGGGCCGCCTGCACAGCGCGGGCCGGGTGGTGCCGCGGGGCCGTGGCGCGCGTACATTGATGGCTCCGCGACGCATCCCCTGCCCCGCCGATGCTCCATGACCCGCTTCATCCCGCTGATCCTGCTGCTCGCCGCCTGCTCGGTGCGCCCCAACCCGCCCGAAGAGGCGCGCTCCAAAGCCGACACCACCGCGCGGCTGGTGGTGGTGACGCCGTCCGGGACGCGCACCTTTACGCTGGACGAGCTGCGCCGCGCCATTCCCTCCGACACCGCGAGCGTGGCGCACGATCCCGCGCACGAGGGGCGCGCGAAGCGGTACGCCGGCTTCCCGCTGGAGCGGGTGCTGGCGCTGGCCGGCGCGCGGACGGCCGCGGGCGAGGTGCTCTACTTCGTCGCGTCGGACGGGTATCGAGCCACGATGTCGGAGCCGGCGAGCGATCCGCGGGTGAAGGGGGTCGTCGCGTTCGCGGACCTGGATGCCGCCGGCGGATGGGAGCCGGTGAAGCACGGGGCGCAGTCCATCTCGCCCGGCCCTTTTTACCTGGTGTGGGAGAGCCGCACGCAGGGAGACAGCGCCGCGCTCGCCCGGCCGTGGCCGTACCAGCTCGCGCGCATCGAGGTGGTGGACCCGCGGCGCAAGTTCGACCGCATCTATCCCACCGGCGTACCCGACGACGACCCGGTGGCGCGTGGCTTCCGCGCATTCGCCGTCGAGAGCCACGGCGGCGACCAGTGCGTCGCCTGCCACTCGCTCAACCGCCAGGGCGGAAGCGTGGGGCCGGAGCTGAACGTGCCGCGCAACATCACCGAGTACCGAGACGAGGCGACGCTGGCCGCCTTCATCCGGAACTCGCGCTCGTTCCGCGCCGGCAGCGCCATGCCCGTGTTCGAGGGGCGCCTCACCGATCGCGAGATCGCCGACATCCTGGCGTACCTGCGCTGGATGCGCGGCCACAAGGTGGCGCTGGACAGCACCGGAGCGGCGCGGTAGGTGGTGATGATTCGCGATGCCTTTCGTTGACATTGTGCCTGGCTTGTCAGATACTTGTATCCTGAGTTTCTGTCACGGTTTTACGAGGGCGAGCCATCCATGACCAGGACCCACCTGATCGAGCAGGTCTCGCGGGCGGCCAAGATCAGCCGCGAACAGGCGAGCGCGGCAGTAGAGACCATCTTCAGCCACGCTGGGTCCGTGGTGTTGGGCGCAGGGTTCGGGCTCGGCGGCTTCAGCATCCGGCAGGTGCGCCTCAAGAAGCGCGTCGTCTTCGCACGCGAGGGGGCCGTTGCCGCGAAGCCGGAGCCCTCGTCGCGCGGCAAACGACCAGACGCGGAGGCCGCGGGTGTCACGTCGCTCTCGACACGACCTTCTCGCCCGCGATCGGCCGCGCAGATGGCGAGCGCCGAGGCGCGGATCCGGGCCGGCGCCGAAGCACTGCCGAGCCCAGCGGAGCGGCGTGCCGCCGGCGACATCCTCCAGGTGGTCGCGCCCGACCTGTGTGGCGACTCCGGCCGGCTGGACGCGCGCAGGGTCGCCGCATCGATGGGATTGTCGCTCCGCCAGCTCGCGCGGGTAGCCGGCGTGACCCAGCAGGCGGTCTCTACCACGCCTGACTCGCGCAGCATTCAGGGTGCGCTGCGGCCCATCGCCCGGCTCTCGGCCATGCTCGACCAGGCGTTCCCGGGTGAGCGCAAGCGCGCGTGGCTTCAGAGCCCCAACCCGGCCCTGGGCGACATCGCGCCGGCCGAAGCGATCGCGGCTGGCCAGGCCGAGGTCGTTCTGCTGAAGGTCGAGAACGCGCTCGCGGGGCACCCGGACTGATGCCGGCTCGAACGTCTTCGCCCGCCGCCGCCACCCCGGGCAGCGGCGGGCCCGCTTCGTTTGCGCGAGCCATTGCGCGCTCGCCGCTCACCGACGTCGACGGCATCCTCTGCCGCGCGATCGCCGAGCAGTACCTGCGCGGCTCGGCACCGCAGCGGCTTTACTTCCAGGGCTCGGCCGAACGTGGAGGACGCTACACTCC
>DASVVI010000629.1:0-16338 GCA_036386635.1 Longimicrobium sp. | reverse complement strand
GCCTTCGACCTCCCCACGCAGATGGGGTACGACTCCGACCACTCGATGGCCGCCGGCGAGGTGGGCCGCGTGGGCGTGGCGATCGACTCGCTGGCCGACATGCGCAAGCTGCTGGCGGACATCCCGCTGGACCGCGTGTCGACCTCGATGACCATCAACGCGACGGCATCCATCCTCCTCGCCTTCTACATCGCGGTGGCGGACGAGCGCGGCATCCCGCGGAACAAGATTTCGGGGACGATCCAGAACGACATCCTCAAGGAGTACATCGCGCGCGGCACCTACGTTTTTCCCGTGGAGCCGTCGCTGCGCCTGATCACGGACATCTTTGCGTTCTGCCACGCCGAAGTGCCGAAGTGGAACACCATCTCCATCAGCGGCTACCACATCCGCGAAGCCGGCTCCACCGCCGCGCAGGAGATCGCCTTCACCTTCGCGGATGGGCTGGAGTACGTGCGCCGCGCGCAGGCCGCCGGGCTGGACGTCGACAAGTTCGCGCCGCGCCTCTCCTTCTTCTTCGCGTCGCACAACGACCTGTTCGAGGAAGTCGCCAAGTTCCGCGCCGCGCGCCGCTTGTGGGCGCGGCTGATGCGCGAGCGCTTCGGCGCATCCGACGAGGCGGCCAAGCTCCGCTTCCACACGCAGACGGGCGGCGTCACGCTGCAGGCGCAGCAGCCGCTCAACAACGTGGTGCGCGTGACGGTGCAGGCGCTCGCCGCGCTCCTGGGCGGCACGCAGTCGCTGCACACCAACGGCTACGACGAGGCGCTCTCGCTGCCGACGGCGCAGGCCGCCACGCTGGCGCTCAGAACGCAGCAGGTGCTCGCCTTCGAGAGCGGCGCCGCGGACACGGTGGACCCGCTGGCCGGCTCGTACTTCGTGGAGTCGATGACCGACGCGGTGGAGGCGAAGGCACGCGAGTACCTGGGCAAGATCGAGGAGATGGGCGGCGCCGCGGCGGCGATCGACTACATGCAGGAGGAGATTCACCGCGCCGCCTACGAGCACCAGATCGCCGTGGAGCGCGGCGACCGCGTGATCGTGGGCGTCAACCGCTTCCAGGCCGCCGAGGGTGACCCCGTGGACCTGGCTCAGCCCGACTTCACCGCCCTCGAGCGCGGCCAGCAGAAGCAGCTCGCCGAGCTCAAGGCGTCGCGCGACGACGGCGAGGTGCGCGCGCGCCTCGAGGCCATCCGCGCCGCCGCTCGCGGCACCGACAACCTGATGCCCCACATCATCGACGCCGTCAAAGCCATGGTCACCCTCGGTGAGATCAGCGACGCGCTGCGCGCCGAGTGGGGCGTGCACCGGCCGGTATGAGCACCGCGAACGGTTTACCGCTCCGCAGCTTTGCGGTGGAGGGCTACCGTGGAATCCTGGAGCTGCGACTCCCGGATCTGGAGCGCGTCAACCTCTTCGTCGGCACCAACAACGCTGGGAAGACCGCGTTGCTGGAAGCGCTGCGCCTCTACGCAACCCAGTTCTTGCCGGGCGACCTCATCGGCATCCTGCGGGACCGTTCCGGATTCCAGGTCTCGTTCTCCTCGGCGGGTCAACGTGGGGATCCGACTGCGGAGGAGATCGAATTCGCCTTCGATGCCGCGCGCGCTCTCTTCCATGGCTCCTACTCCGCCTCGCCCTCGCCGATCAGAATCGGTCCGGTGGGCGACGACGCCGGTCTGGAACTTCACCTCCCGTGGGTTACGGATGAAGCGAGCGAGTCGGGTCAGGATCTGCTCGCGGAGCCGACGACTGTTCTGGTTCGCGCGTCCCGTGGCGGGCGAATTTTCGACATTCCGTTAAGCAATTTGCTTGGCGGGGTTCTGACGCGGCTGAACGGCAGCACTTCGCGGGTCGAGTTCGTACCTGCCCAGGGCCTCGATGCGCGGCGCGTCGCAGCCTTGTGGGACTCCGCCGCGGAAGCGGGCAGCGCGCAAGCCGTCGAAGACGCGCTTCGAGTAGTCGTGCCGGAGTTGGAGCGCGTGTTTCTCCTTGGCAGCCGTGCAACGCGGCGAGTCGTTCTTCAACTCGGGGGGGGGACGCGCGCAGTCGCCATCGCCAACATGGGTGATGGCACCAACCGCATCTTCGCCATCGCGCTGGCATGCGTGCGGGCGGCGGGCGGTATTCTGCTCGTGGATGAGGTGGAGAACGGCCTGCACCACTCCGTGCAGGAGGCGGTCTGGACGACGATCTTTACGCTTGCAGAGCAGTTCGGCGTGCAGGTCTTTGCCACGACACACAGCTGGGACGCGGTGTACGGTTTCCAGGCCGCGGCGGCGAACAGCCCGTCGCGAGGCCTGCTTTATCGGCTCGACCGCCGGGTGCCCGGCGCCGTACGCGCCGTGCGCTACACCGACGAGGAAATCTCCATCGCAGCGGACCAGCAGATCGAGGTACGCTGATGAATGCCGTCCGGGTCGCGCCTGGGCCGGCGGGTTCGCGCGTACTGTGGGTGGAGGGGAAGGATGACGATGCCGTCGTGCAGAGCCTTTGCAAGAGCCACCGCCTTCCTCAGAGCTTCAGCGTACGGGAGAAGGGCGGGTTCGAAAAGCTCCTGGCCGGCATCACGCTGGAGATCCGCGCGCCAGGCCTGGACCGCTTCGGGATCGTAGTGGACGCGAACGGAGACGCTGCAGCACGCTTCGCGCAGATCCGGCGCGTCGTGGAGCCGGAAGGGTATCCGACATTCCCGTTCTCGCTCCCGAATGAAGGCCTCGTGGTTCCCGCCACGGGTCCGTTGCCGCGTGTTGGCATCTGGATCATGCCCGATAACGGCTCTCCGGGTGCGTTGGAGGACTTCGGCGCGGCGCTGGTCCCGCAAGATGACGTGCTCTGGAAGCGGGCCGGCGAAGCCGTGGATGGGATTCCGGAGCAGCATCGGCGCTTTCCCGCGGGCCGCCGCTCGAAGGCGCACATGCACACGTGGCTGGCGTGGCAGGAACAGCCCGGCTCGCCGATGGGGCAGGCGATTGGAAAGGGGGACCTCGACGCACATGCCCCGGCGGCTCAGCGGTTCGTGGCTTGGCTGCGGCGGCTGATGGTGGATGAGGCTGAGGGCGAGAGCGCAGGGTGAAACGCTTCATTGGAGCCGCCTTCGGTTGCCGGGCGGGGGGCGACGGTTTACCTTACGCGCGTTTTGCCGGGGCTCCGCAACGGGGTCCGTCCATCCGAGCAGGTCGATAGCGGCATATGCCAACGTACGAGTATCGCTGCCCGCAGTGCGGCAACGACTTCGAGAAGTTCCAAAAGATGTCCGACGAGCCCGTGGCCGACTGCCCCGAGTGCGGAACGGCTGCCCAGCGGCGGCTTTCCGGCGGGGCGGGGCTCCTCTTCAAGGGGAGCGGCTTCTACATCACCGACTACCGCGGCGACAGCTACAAGAAGGCGGCGGACGCGGACAAGGGCGGCTCGTCGTCGGGCGGGGAGTCCAAGGGTGGCGAATCCAAGGGCGGCGGCGAGTCGAAGCCGGCGGCCGAGTCCAAGCCCGCGCCCAAGAGCGAGTAGGCGAAGCCCGCGCGGCGACGGGCCGGGTGCGGAGCGCCGCGCCCGGCGCCCGTGCGCGCCCATCGCGCCACGCGTGAGACAACATAGACGAAGCGGCCGCGCAGGCGTCGCCGCTCCAACGAAACCTAACCGGACTCCTGAGCCCATGTCCCTTCTCGTCGTAGGAAGCGTCGCACTGGACACCGTGGAGACGCCCTTCGGCCGCGCGGAAGACGCGCTGGGCGGCTCGGCCACCTTCTTCTCGGCCGCGTCGTCGCTCTTTTCCCCCGTGCAGCTGGTGGGGGTCGTCGGCGACGACTACCCGGTGGACGCGCTCCGCTTTCTGGAGGAGCGCGGGGTGGACCTCGCCGGTGTGGAGCGCGCCGAGGGCGAGAGCTTCCGCTGGAGCGGCGTGTACAGCTTCGACCTGAGCTCGCGCGAGACGCTGGAGACGCGGCTGGGGGTGTTCGCCGACTTCGCGCCCAAGATCCCCGAGGGGTTCCGCGACACGGAGCTGGTCTTCCTGGGGAACATCGACCCCGAGCTGCAGATCAACGTGCTTGACCAGGTGCGGCGCCCGCGCTTCGTGGCGTGCGACACCATGAACCTGTGGATCGACATCAAGCGCGACCGCCTGCTGGACCTCCTCAAGCGCGTCGACCTGCTGCTGGTGAACGACGGCGAGGCGCGGCAGCTCTCCGGCGACTTCAACCTGGCGCGCGCCGCCCGCTGGATCATGGACCGCGGGCCGCGCTACCTGATCATCAAAAAGGGTGAGCACGGGGCGATCCTCTTCACCCCGAACGGCGTCTTCTTCGCGCCGGGCTATCCGCTGGAAGAGGTGTTCGACCCCACCGGGGCCGGCGACGCCTTCGCGGGCGGCTTCATGGGGCACCTGGCGCGTTGCGGCACCACGCTCGACGATGCGGACCTGCGCCGCGCGGTCATCTACGGCTCGGTGCTGGGCTCCTTCGCGGTGGAGAAGTTCTCCGTGGAGCGCTTCAAGGACCTGACGATGGAAGAGATCGAGGACCGCGCGAGGTCCTTCCGCGACATGACGGTGTTCGACCTCCCGGTGCCCGCGGGTGTCTGACACCGCCCCGGGGCTGTCGTACCGCGCCGCCGGCGTCGACATCGACGCGGCGGCGCACGCCATGAAGGGGGTGGCGGCGCTCGTGCGCTCCACCGCCACGCCGGGCACGCTCTCGGAACTGGGCTCGTTCGGCGGGCTCTTTCGCGTGCCGGCGGACGTGCGGCGGCCGGTGCTGGTGGCCAGCACGGACGGCGTGGGGACGAAGCTCAAGGTCGCCTTCACCACGGGCCGGCACGGCACGGTGGGCGAGGACCTCGTCAACCACTGCGTCAACGACATCCTGGTGCAGGGCGCGCGGCCGCTGTTTTTCCTCGACTACGTGGGCGTGGGGCGGTTGGAGCCGGGCGTGGTGGAGGAGCTCGTGTCCGGCGTGGCGCGCGGGTGCCGCGAGAACGGTTGCGCGCTGCTTGGTGGTGAGACGGCCGAGATGCCGGACATGTACTCCCCCGGCGAGTACGACCTGGCCGGGACCATCGTGGGCGTGGTGGAGGAGGACCGCGTGCTCGACGGCCGCGCGATCCGTGTGGGTGACGTGATCGTGGCGCTCGCGTCCAACGGGCTGCACACCAACGGCTATTCGTTGGCGAGACGCATCCTGTTCGACCGCATGGGGTTGTCGCCGGACGACGCGTTTCCCGAAGAGCAGGGAAGCGTGGCCGACGTGCTGCTGCGCGTGCACCGCTCCTACCTGCGGCCGCTGACGCCGCTGCTGGAGCGCGGAGTGCTGCGCGGGCTGGCGCACATCACGGGCGGCGGGCTCACGGACAACGTGCCGCGCATCCTGCCCGAGGGGACGTCCGCGCGGATCCGTACGGCGTCGTGGGAGGTGCCCGCGGCGTTCCGCGTGCTGCAGCGCGAGGGCGGGGTGGAGCGTTCGGAGATGTTCCGCGCCTTCAACATGGGGATCGGGATGGTGGCCGTCGTCGCGGCGGAAGATGCCGATGCGGTGGCTGGCGCGCTGAACGAGGCGGGCGAGACGGCCTGGATCGCGGGGGAGATCGTCCCTGGCGAACGCAACGTGATACTGGAGTGATGGAGGTACGATGAAGCGCACCCTCGCGGCCGCCCTGGCGGTTGCTTTCGCCGCGCCGCTGGCGGCTCAGAACGACATCGACACGGTCTGCGGCGAGCAGTTCAGCGGCAATGCGACGCTGCGGAGCCGCTGCGCCGCGGTGGCGCAGGCGGTGGATGCAGCCCAGCCGCAGCTCGGCATCCTGATGGCGGGCGGCAACCCGACGCTGAGCACGGCCCGCACCGGCGGCGTGCGGCTGGGGCTTCTTCCCCGCGTGAGCGCGGGGCTGCGGCTGAACGTGGTGCTGGCGCACCTCCCCGACATCCGCGAGGAGAACTCGACGAGCGACGAGGTGGGGCTGGACGAGTTCACCTTCCCCGCGCCGGCCGTGGGCGGCAACGTGTCGATCGGCGTCTTCCCCGGCGTCAGCCTGGCGCCGATGGTGGGCGGGTTCGGTTCCATTGACCTGCTCGGGAGCGCCACCATCCTCCCCGTGTCGCTGGCCGGGGTGGAAGGGATCGAAAAGAACCCGTTCTCGTGGGGGGCGGGAGCGCGGGTGGGGCTGCTGCGCGAGTCGTTCATCACGCCGGGCGTCTCGGTGTCGGTGATGTACCGCAAGATGGGCGACCTGCAGTTCGGCGACGTCTGCGGAGGGGAGGAGGCGCCATTTCCGGGTGAGCCGAACGGGCGCCTGTGCAGCGACGGCCCCAGCGACGACTTCGGCGAGATCGAGTTCGGGCTGACGAACGTCAGCGCACGCGCCGCGATCAGCAAGCGTGTCCTGGGGCTCGGCCTTACGGGGGGTGTGGGGTACGACCGTTTCGAAACGGGCGGCAACATCGCCTTCCAGGGGCCGCCGCCACTCGCGTTCACGCCGACCACCATCTACCGGCTGAACGACGTCGCGGTGGACAACGACCGCTGGTCGGCGTTCCTGAACGGGTCGTTCACGCTGCTGGTCGGCTCCATCGTCGCCGAGGCGGGGTGGATGCAGGGTCAGGATCCGATCGCGGGCTTCCCCTCGCAGAGCGACTTCGATCCGAAGCAGGGGACGTTCTTCGGCAGCCTCGGCGCGCGGCTGTCGCTCTGAGCGGATGAGCGACGACGCCCGCTGGATGGCGCGGGCCCTGGAGCTGGCGGGGCGCGGATGGGGGCGCGTGGCGCCGAACCCGCTGGTGGGCGCCGTCATCGTCCGCGACGGCGAGCTTGTGGGCGAGGGATGGCACACGGAGTACGGCCGTCCCCACGCGGAGGTCGAGGCGCTCCGGGCCGCCGGCGAGGCGGCCCGGGGCGCCACAGCTTTCGTGACGCTGGAGCCGTGCAGCCACCACGGCAAGACGCCGCCCTGCACCGGCGCCCTCCTCGCCGCCGGCATCCGCCGCGTCGTGTTTGCGGCCGCCGATCCGAATCCAAAGGCGGCGGGCGGGGGCGACGTGCTGCGCGCGGCGGGGGTGGAGGTGCTCGGCGGGGTGATGGCGGAGGAGGCGCGCGACCAGAACGCCGTCTTCTTCCACGCGCACTCGCCGGCGGGCGCCGAGCGGCCGTTCGTGGCGCTGAAGCTCGCGCTGACGCTGGACGGCCGCATCGCCGACCACGCGGGAAGCTCGGTGTGGATCACGGGCGAGGAAGCGCGCAACGAGGTGCACCGCCTGCGCGCCGGCTTCGATGCCGTGGCCGTGGGATCGGGCACGGCGCTCGCGGACGATCCCAAGCTCACCGTTCGCGGCGCGCTGGAGCCGCGGGTGCCGCCGAAGCGCGTGGTGTTCGACCGCCGCCTGCGCCTGCCGCTGGAGAGCGCGCTGGTCACCACGGCCCGCGAGGTGCCGGTGATGGTTGTCGCCGGCACCGTGCCGCCCCCCGAGCACGCCGCGGCTCTGGAAACGCGGGGCGTGCAGGTGCTCCACGCGGGCAACGTGCACGACGGGCTTCGCGCGCTCCGCGGGGCAGGCATCGGCTCGCTCTTCGTGGAGGGCGGCGCGACGCTGGCGAGCGAGATGCTGCGCGCGGGCGTGGTGGACCGGCTCTACCTGTTCTACGCGCCGCTCTTCCTGGGCCCGGGCGGCCTCGGCGCGTTCGCGGGGCTGGAGAACGCCGCCATCGCTGGCGCGCACCGCTGGCGCCGGCTGGACACGCAGAGCTTCGGCGCGGACACGCTGATCACTCTGGCGCGATAATCGGGAAGATGTTCACCGGCATCATCGAAGAGATCGGCACCCTGACCGATGTGCGCGAGGACCGCGGCGGGCGCATCTTTCACGTCGCCTGCCGCACGGTGCTCGAAGGGATGCGGCTGGGCGACAGCATCGCGGTGGACGGCGTCTGCCTGACCGCCACCGAGATCCGCCCGGACGGCTTCACCGTGGAGGCCGTGGGCACGACCCTCGGCCGCACCACGCTGGGCGGCTTCACGCGCGGACGCCGGGTGAATCTGGAGCGGGCGATGGCGCTGGGTGCGCGGCTGGGGGGCCACATCGTGCAGGGCCACGTGGACGGCGTCGGCCGCGTCGCCTCCATCGAGCATCGCGGCGAGCTGGTGCTGATCGACTTCTCCCTGCCGGAGGACGTCGCGGCGGTGACGGTGCTGCACGGCTCCATCACGCTCAACGGCATCTCGCTGACCGTGAACGAGGTCCCCGCGCCGGGGGTGTGCCAGGTGTCCATCATCCCCCACACCTGGGACCACACCAACCTCGCCGACATGCGCGTCGGCGACGCGGTGAAC
Organism: Longimicrobium sp.; assembly: GCA_036386635.1. Taxonomy (GTDB): domain Bacteria; phylum Gemmatimonadota; class Gemmatimonadetes; order Longimicrobiales; family Longimicrobiaceae; genus Longimicrobium. The sequence goes on along the minus strand of DASVVI010000629.1, from coordinate 8,025 downwards.
CTGGAGGGCGACACGATCGGGAAGTACGTACGGCATCTGCTGGGCGCGCCTGCCGGGGCCGACGCGGCGAACGTGCGGCGCGCATGGGGTTATGGAGACAGTGCGTGAGTGCGTTAGTGCGTGAGTGCGTTTGTACAGCGCGATCGCTAACGCACTTCCGCACTAACGCACTAACGCACTTCTGTTCAAGGCTTTTCTGAGATGAGCTTCTCCCGCGTCGAAGACGCGATTCAGGACATACGCGACGGCAAGATGGTCATCGTGGCGGACGACGAGGACCGCGAGAACGAGGGCGACCTCGTGTGCGCGGCCTCGCTGGTGACGCCCGAGATCATCAACTTCATGGCCACGCACGCGCGCGGCCTCATCTGCCTGGCGCTGACGGCGGAGAGGGCGGACGAGCTGGACCTCCGCCAGATGACCGAGAACAACACGGAGGCGCTCACCACGGCCTTCACCGTCTCGGTCGATGCGGCGCACAAGTTCGGGGTGACGACGGGGATCAGCGCCAGCGACCGCGCCAAGACGATCCAGGTGTGCATGGACCCGGCGACGGTGCCGAGCGATCTGCGGCGCCCGGGGCACGTCTTTCCGCTCCGAGCCCGCGCCGGCGGCGTGCTGCGGCGCGTGGGGCAGACCGAGGCGTCGGTGGACCTGGCGCGTCTGGCCGGCCTTCCGGCGGGCGGGGTGATCTGCGAGATCATGAACGAGGACGGCAGCATGGCCCGCCGTCCCGAGCTGGAGGAGTTCGCGGCGCTGCACGGGATGAAGTTCATCACCGTCGCGCAGATCGTGGCGTACCGGCTCAAGAGGGAGCGGCTGGTGCACCGCGCGGCCGAGGCCACCATCCCCACGCCGTACGGCGAGTGGCGGATGATCGCGTACCGCAACGACGTGGACCAGCACGAGCACGTCGCCATGATCAAGGGCGAGGTGGAGGGCAGGGCGGGGACGCTGGTGCGGATGCACTCCGAGTGCCTCACCGGCGACGTCTTCCACTCGCTGCGCTGCGACTGCGGCGAGCAGCTGGACGCCGCCATGCAGCAGATCAGCGGCGAGGGGCACGGCGTGATCGTCTACCTGCGCCAGGAAGGGCGGGGGATAGGGCTGGTGAACAAGCTGCGCGCCTACAACCTGCAGGACCAGGGGCTGGATACGGTGGAGGCCAACGAGGCGCTCGGCTTCCGCCCCGACCTGCGCGACTACGGGATCGGCGCGCAGATCCTGCTGGACGTGGGGCTGACGTCGGTGCGCTTCCTGACCAACAACCCCAAGAAGATCGTGGGGCTGGACGGCTACGGCCTCTCCGTTGCGGAGCAGGTGCCGCTGGAGGTGAAGCCGAACCCGCACAACGCGGACTACCTGAACACCAAGCGCGACAAGATGGGCCACCTCTTCGCGCCCGACGAGGACGGGGAGCTCCCGCCCGAAGACGGCGAGAAGCTCCCCCCCGACGAGGGCGAGGAGCCACCAATCCTCGGCCAGGACGAACAGCCGGCATGAAAGAGCATCAGGGGCACCTCAGGGCAGACGGGCGGCGCTTCGGGATCGTCGTGGCCCGCTTCAACGAGCTGATCACGCGGCCGCTGCTGGCCGGCGCCCGCGACTGCCTGGTGAGGCACGGCGCGTCGGACGACGACATCGAGGTGGCGTGGGTCCCCGGCGCGTGGGAGATCCCCACTGCGCTCGACCGGCTGGCGCGCACGGGGAGGTTCGACGCCCTGATCGCCCTCGGCTGCGTGATCCGCGGCGCCACGCCCCACTTCGACTACGTGGCGGGCCACGCGGCCAGCGGCACCGGGGCCGTCGCGCAGCAGCACGGCATGCCGGTGATCAACGGCGTGCTGACCACCGACACCATCGAGCAGGCGATCGAGCGGGCGGGCACCAAGGCAGGAAACAAGGGATGGGACGCGGCGGCGGCGGCCATCGAGATGGCGGACCTCTTCGCACGGTTGGACGCGGAGGACGCCGGTGCGTAACCGCAGCCGCGCACGCGGCTGGGCGCTGCAGGCGCTGTACGCCTGGGAAGCCCGCGGCGCCATCCCCGAAGAGATGATGCGGGTGCTGGTGGAGCTCTTCTCCACCCTCAACGTGTCGGCGCAGAACCGGCCGTACGCGGAGGTGCTGGTGCGGCTCGTGTCCAGCAACCTGCGCCGCGTGGACGGGCTCGTGGAGGAGTCGCTCACCAACTGGCGCATGGGCCGCCTTTCCGTGATCGACCGCAACATCCTGCGCCTGGGCGTGGCGGAGATGCTCTTCGTGGACGACGTGGCGCCGCGCATCACGATCCGCGAGATGGTGATGCTGGCGGAGAAGTACGGGACGCACGAGAGCCCGCGCTTCGTGAACGGAGTGCTGGACGCGGTGATGCGCCGCGTGGCCCCTGAGGAGGGGAGCGCCCCCCGGTGAAGCTGCTGGTGCTCAACTGGCAGGACCGCACCAACCCGCAGGCCGGCGGGGCCGAGGTGCACCTCCACGAGATCTTTGGACGCCTGGCGGCACGCGGTCACCGCGTGTCGCTTCTGGCGTCCGGCTACGACGGCGCGCCCGCGCGGGAAGTCATCGACGGGATCGACGTGCACCGCGTGGGCGGGCGCCACTCGTACACGCTGGCGGCGCGTCCGTACTACCTGCGCCACCTGGCGAGCGAGGGGTGGGACGTGGTGGTGGAGGACCTCAACAAGGTGCCGCTCTACACGCCGCTCTGGGTGCGCCGCCCGCTCGTCCTCCTCGTCCACCACCTGTTCGGCTCCACCGCGTTCCGAGAGGCGTCGGTCCCCTTCGCGGCGGCCACCTGGCTGATGGAGCGCCCCATCGCGCGCGTCTACCGCGGCGTCCCGGTGCAGGCCGTCTCCGAGAGCACCGCCGACGACCTCGCGGCCCGCGGCCTGCCGCGCGACTCGATGCGCATCATCCACAACGGCGTGGACGTGCGCTACTTCGCGCCGGACCCGGCCGTCGGGCGCACGCTGCGTCCGACCTTCCTGTACGTGGGGCGCCTCAAGCGCTACAAGCGCATCGACCACGCGATTCAGGCGGTGGCGCGCGTTCCCCTCGCCCGCCTGGTGATCGCCGGCCGCGGCGACGACGAGCCCCGCCTGCGCGCAGAGGTGGAGCGGCTGGGGCTGGCGGACCGGGTGGAGTTCGCCGGCTTCGTGACGGAGGAGCGCAAGCGCGAGCTGCTGCGGAGCTGCTGGGCGAACGTGCTCGCCTCGCCCAAGGAGGGGTGGGGGATCGCCAACATGGAAGCCGCCGCCTGCGGAACGCCCTCCGTCGCCAGCGACTCGCCGGGGCTGCGCGAGTCGGTGCTGCACGGGCGCACGGGCCTCCTGTACCCGCACGGCGACATCGGCGCCCTCGCCGCCGCCCTCTCGCGCCTGGTTCGCGACCCCGCCGAGGTGGTGCGGCTGGGGGCGGGCGCGCTGGAGTTCGCGCAGGACTTCACCTGGGACCGCGCGGCGGAGCTGACGGAGGAGGCCCTCACCCCCCCGGCCCCCCTCTCCCGATAACAGGAGAGGCTGGCGCCTCTGTTATCGAGAGAGGGGGGAGAACTCCGCCCGGGCTGCGTAGATCCTGTGGGGCCGAAATTCATCAGTCTGGTGACGACAGCGCACCGCCGCATCGCGGACCTCGTGGGTGCCACGTTGCTTGATAATGGCGTAATACGCCCGTAAATTGCGGTCTGCTCTCGGCTATCCCACATCCTCGTTCCCTCCCCCCGGAAGTTTCCGCTATGCGATACGCCAGCCGCGTCGGCCGTCTTTCGGTGTTGCTCGCAGTCATCTCACTAGCTGGCTGTGGCGGCGGAGATGGTGACGGTCCATTCGAACCCCCAGGCGGACCGCCAGTCGCCTCATTGACATTGGTAGGTCCTGCCGACGTGCTCCTGATGGACCGGAAGGACACCTTGACCGCTACGGCTCGAGATGCCGCCGGGAACGTCCTGAGGCGATCCCTCGTATGGCAGAGTAGTAATTCGTCCGTCGCAACGGTGGCCGCTGGGATCGTAACTCCCGTTGGGGGAGGACGCACAACCATCTCTGCCGCTGTCGGAGGGAAGCGTGCGGAAATCGCACTCACCGTCGCGTTCGCGTCTGGGACGGTGGATTTCGGCAGTACGGTCACCGCACAAAAGTCTATGAGTGGGATCCTGTTGGGAACTAGCGGTGGTGACCCCCCAGTGGATCTCATCACGCCGTTGAAACCACGGTTGTGGCGCGACCGCGACGTACGCAACTACACCAGAGTCACTGATGCGGGAGCGCGCTACATGTTTTTATCCTCTGACCTCTGGGGCTACCCGCTTGACAAGTGGCCGCGCGGGCGACCCTGGGTGGATACCACCGCGTACAAGCAGTTCATGCGTACGCTCGCCGAGGAGCGTCGTGGACTCTCTTTGATTTGGGACATTTGGGATAAGCCGGACCCATTTTCCGGCCCCCTTTACCTGGGGGGAGAGCACTGGGACGGGTTGGAGCAGCAGTTCTTCGAGACCTATCTACGTGCCTATCGCGTCTTGCGGGAAGTGTTAGGTCCGGACGTTCCGGTTGCTGGCCCCAGCATCACCCGATACGATGCGGGCATGCTTACGCGGTTTGCGGATTTTTGTTTGGCCAATGGGTGTGAGATCAACGTACTCACGTGGCACGAGACGGGACGGGATCCTCCGGGCTCCGCTTATAAACCTCACTCGATTGTATCATCTCACCTGCAATTGGCTCGGCAGAACATCGTCGCCAACCCCAAGTACGCGCCTCTCAAGATCCGAGAGATCCATATCACCGGGGTGGTGGGACCTCAGGAGACCCAGAATCCTGCGGCAATTCTGAGCTATTTCCAGTTCTTGGAGCAGGGTGGTGCCGATGCCGCCGCGCGCGCATGCTGGCCAGAACCCGGGGTCGAGAGTAGCTGTGAAAACAATACGCTCGGAGGTCTCCTAACGCTGGATTTCCGCCGACGTGCATCGTGGTGGGCGTATGCCCTGTACGCCTCTGGTGTCGAGTCCCGGGTGACGAGCACCTCTACGGATCCGCGCTTCGCAGTCCTCGCGAGCCGAGCGGCCGGCACAAACCAGGCACAGGTTCTGGTGGGTTATTCGAGCGTGAATTACTTTGCCGCGCCCTTGCAGACTTGGCTTGAAGTCAAACTTGAGCGCGTGGCGAACCTACCTTTCCCCGTTGGTTCGCGACTGCGGGTCGCCGTTCAGCAGGTACCCGGGTCTGGATTCGATGCGGTCGCCGCTCCAACGCCGTTAGGGTCCCAAGTTGTTGATGTAGTTAACGGAGTAGCGCGGGTCATTATCGAAGGAGCGGATCGGGACGCCCTGTACCAGTTGCTGGTCTCGCCTGTTCCGTAGAGTTGCTGAATGACGACCGGGCCACCTCGCGCGCCGCGCTGGTGCACGGGCGGACGGGCCTCCTCTACCCGCACGGCGACATTGCCGCCCTCGCCGCCGCCCTCACCCCCCCGACCCCCCTCTCCCGATAACAGGAGAGGCTGGCGCCTCTGTTATCGAGAGAGGGGGGAGAACGGCACAGATCCGTAGGGGCGCGATTTATCGCGCCCACCCTCGCCCCCACCTCGACCACCTCCGTCGTAACCGAACCGGTAGGGGCAGACCTGCGTGTCTGCCCACCGCCTGCTCCACCTCGAATCCCGCCCTCGCGCACCGATCCCGGTAGGGGCCGCCCCGCGTGGCTGCCCGTGCCCGCCCGCGCGCCGCCGCCCGCACCCCGCGCCGTCGCCCGCGCCTCGCCCATTCCCCATTCCCCCCTCGCCCGATTCCTGCGGAAGCCCCCACCGCGCCCGGCCCGCCCATGGTGCCCGGGGCCGCCGGGCTGTATCCTGTCGCAAACGCCGAACACACCGCCGCGGAGCGCGTCTTTGACCATAGACGACCTGCTGAGCAGCAAACGGGAATCGCTCGCGCTGGAGCTGCTGACCGACGAGCGCGGGCTCATGCGCCCGCTCCACACGCCCGAGATCAGCAGCCCGGGGCTCGTGCTCACCGGCTACTCGGAGCGCTTCCCCTCCGAGCGCATCCAGGTGCTGGGGGAGACGGAGATCTCGTTCCTGGAGTCGCTGGACGACGAGCGCAGGAGGGCGGCGATCGAGGCGTTCCTGGCGTTCGACATCCCCGTCGTCTTCGTCACCAAGTCGCAGGAGCCGCCGGAGCCGCTGGTGGAGATCGCCAACCGCGTGGGGACGCCGGTGATCCGCACCGCGCTCAAAACGTCGGACTTCTACACGCGCATCAAGCCGTTCCTGGAAGAGCGCTTCGCCCCCACCACTACGCTGCACGGCTCGCTGGCGGACGTGTACGGAGTGGGGCTCCTCTTCATGGGGGCGAGCGGGATCGGCAAGAGCGAGGCGGTGCTGGACCTGGTGGAGCGCGGGCACCGGCTGGTGGCGGACGACCTGGTGATGGTGTCGAGGCGCGGGCACGAGGTGCTCATCGGGCGCGGGCACGAGCTGCAGCGGCACCACATGGAGATCCGCGGCGTCGGGATCATCGACATCCGCAGGCTCTTCGGGGTGCGCGCCATCCGCCTGCAGAAGCGCGTGGAAGTGGTGGTGCAGCTCGAAGTGTGGGACCAGAACGCCGCGTACGACCGCACCGGGCTGGACATGAGCGTGCAGGACATCCTGGGCGTGGACGTGCCGCTCATCAAGATCCCGCTGGTGCCGGGCAAGAACATCACCGTGGTGTGCGAAGTGGTGGCGATGAACCACCTGCTGAAATATTCGGGGATCAACACCGCCGAGCTCTTCAACCGCCGGCTGCAGCGCCACATGGCCGGCTTGCCGGAGTACCTGGAGGAAGACTATGAATGAGCCCGTGCGCGGCGTGGTGGTGGGCCACGCGTCGCTCGCAGCGGGGATGGTGGCGTGCGTCCGCCAGATCGCGGGCGCCGAAGAGGACGCGCTCGTCCCCGTGAGCAACGAGGGCTGCGGCCCGGAGTCGCTCGCCGCCAGCCTGCGCGAGGCGCTCGGCGACGGGCCGGCGGTCGTCTTCACCGACCTGGGGAGCGGGTCGTGCGCCTTCGCGGCGCGCCGCATCGCCATGGAGCGGCCGGACACCGGGATCGTCACCGGGGTGAACCTCCCCATCCTGCTGGACTTCGTCTTCCACCGCACCATGCCCGTGGGCGAGCTGGTGGAGCGGCTGGTGGAAAAGGGACGTACGGGCGTGTCGGGCGCCCACCGGGAAGGCGCGGCGCATGCCGATCGTGCTGTTTCGCGTTGACGAGCGGCTGATCCACGGCCAGGTGGTGGTGGGGTGGGGCGGCCCCCTCCACGCCGACCGCATCGTCGTGGTGGACGATGCCATCGCCGACTCCGCCTGGGAGCAGGAGCTGTACTGCCTGGGGATGCCGCCGGAGATGGAGGCGCAGTTCGTCTCGTCGTCGCAGGCGCTGGAGGCGTTCGAACTGTGGCGAGGCGGCCCCAAGCGCACCATCGTCCTGGTACGCGACGTCGCCACCGCGCGCCGGCTGGCGGACGGCGGGCTGCTGCGCGGAGAGGAGGTCAACCTCGGCGGCATCCACCACGCGGAAGGGCGCACGCGCGTCCTCCCGTACCTGCACCTGACGGCGGACGAGGTGGCGAGCCTGCGCGAGATGGAGGCGGGCGGCGTGGCGGTGTCCGCGCGCGACCTGCCGGGTGGACAGCGGGTGCAGTTGAAAGACCTGAACGCGCAGGGGTGACGATGGGACTCGCGGAGGGCTTGGTGCTGGCGCTGCTGGGCGGCGTGCTCGCGCTGGATGGCACCTCCGTGGGCCAGTTCATGGTCTCGCGCCCCATCGTGGCGTGCGTGCTGGCTGGATGGATCGCGGGCGACGCGGCGTCGGGGGCGATGCTGGGGATGGTGCTGGAGGCGCTGCACGTCGCCGTCCTTCCCGTGGGCGCGGCGCGCTACCCGGAGGCGGCGCCCGCGTCGGTCGCGGCGGCGGCGGTGTACGTGGCGGGCGGAGGTGGCGAAGGGCTCCTGCTGGCCGTGATCCTCTTCGCGCTGGCCTGGGA
>DASVVI010000628.1:0-7076 GCA_036386635.1 Longimicrobium sp. | reverse complement strand
CAGCTTCCAGGTGCCGCCGTCGCTGTTGAAGTTCACCAGGAGCGGCTGCAGGCGGTCCAGCGCGACGGCGAAGCGGGCATCGGGGGTCTCGCCCGCCTCGAACTCGTCCCACAGGGCGCGCATCTCGTCCGCCTGGTCGGGAGGGAGGAGGCCGAAGATGCGCTCGGCCGCGAGCGTCTCGCGCGCCTCCTTGTCGAGGTGGGCGCCGTCGTCGTAGCAAAAGGTGTCGCCCGCGTCGATCTCCACGATGTCGTGCACCAGCACCATGCGGATGGCGCGCAGGAGGTCGGTGTCGGCGGGGGCGTGCTCGGCCAGCGCCAGGGCGGCCATCGCGAGGTGCCACGAGTGCTCCGCGCTGTTCTCGCGCCGCGACCTGTCGATCAGCGAAGTCTGGCGGAGAACCCCCTTGAGGCGGTCCACCTCCACGATGAAGGCGAGCTGGCGCGAGAGGCGGTCCTCGGTCACAGCTCGATCCCCTCGTCCGCGGCCTCGGCCTCGCGGCGCGCGCGGCGGCGCTCCGCCATCTCGTGCAGGCGGTGGTCCTCGTCCGACTCCAGGATCAGCGGCGGCACGGGGGCGGGCTTCCCGTTGAGCATGTCCAGCGCGACGTAGGTGAGGAAGCAGCGGTTGGTGGTGCGCCGCTTCCCCGTCTCGATCTGCTCCGCCTCCACCGTTACCATCACCTCCATTGAGGTGCGCCCCACCCGGATCAGCCGGCCGTGCGCCTCCACGAAGTCGTTGGCGTACACCGGCTCGCGGAACTCCACGCGGTCCACCATCACCGTCACCACGGGCAGCCGCGCGTGCCGCCGAGCCACCACGCCCCCCGCCTTGTCCACCAGCGCCAGGATCTCCCCGCCGAACACGTTGCCGTGGTGGTTGAGCTGGTCCGGCATCATGCTCTCCGAGAGCGTCGACGCCGACTCGCGCGGCGTCTTCCCCGCGTGTGTGTTCTCTTCGTTCTCAGCCATGTGGTCGCCACCGTTTCGAGGGCCTTTTGCGTCAACGACAGTGTAGCGTGTGGCACACCTGGCGGCCATGTGGCGGCAGGTTGACTTGCCAATCGCGCGTGCTCATATCTCTACACAGATCATCCGCCGCATCACACCAGGAAGGGTCTCATGGCTACCCAGGAGCAGTCTGCTGGCAGGAAGAAGCTGCGCGCGAGAGAAGGCACGCTCATTCGCCGCAAGAACATAAACATCGACCAGAATAAGCTGGACCGCGCGGTAGAGCTCCTCGGGGCGAGCTCGGAGACCGAAGCCATCGATCAGGCGCTCGATATGCTCTTCTTCAGGAAGGCCCTGCTCGCCAGTGTCGATGAAATCGCGGGGAAAGGAGGGATGGAAGACGTTTACGAGGGTGGTTACGCGGACGAGTTGATGAAGTGACCAAGTTCGCGCTCGATACACAGCTATATATCCAGGCTTTCCGGAACCCCGATTCTGGTGAGGAGCTGCGACTGTTCTACAGCGAGCACACTCCCACGACTCATCTGTCGTCGGTAGTACTGCACGAACTCGCGATCGGCGGCACTTCAGATGGGTCCGCGAGGTGGGCGGAAAGAGTTGGACGGCAGTTCCACAGGCTAACCCGGATCATCACGCCTTCGCATGACGCTTGGCGTAATGCGGGCACCGTGCTTTCCCGTCTGGCGAAGGAGCGCGGGATAGAGTTGCGGCGGATACCACGTTCTCTGGTCAACGACGTGCTCATCGCCGCATCGTGCCGGGAAGCGGGCGTAACTCTGGTGACCGCGAACACGGGAGATTTTGAGATGATTCGACGGGTGCTACCGTTCGAATTCGTTCCGCCGTGGCCGTGACCCCGTGGTTCGTGCAACGCCCAAGCTGAGCTGCGTGCGCTGCGTGCTCGCGGTAGAGCCGCGCGGCACCGTAGGTGTACGGGACGAAGAGGAGCGCCAGGAGGAGCGCGAAGTTGACGGCGGCGAAGGCGGTGCGCAGGGCCAGGCCGCGGTGCAGGGCGATCGGCGGCTTGTAGACGCGGCCGGGGCCCTCCAGCAGGAAGACGACGAGGGCGGCGTGGATGGGCGTGTGGCCGATCACCTCTACCTTGCCGAAGACCAGCGTCGTGGTGAAGAAGACGAGGGTGATGACCAGCGCCAGCGGCCGCTGCAGGAGGTTGATGATCAGCAGGTAGCCCAGCGAGAACTCCACGAAGGCGGCCGCCAGCAGAAAGAAGCTCAGCGGGAGCCCCAGCGAGAGCCGCGGGTTCTGCTCCAGTACGTACAGGCCCCACTGCGGGTACACCATCTTCTCCAGCGCCACCCAGCAGAGCGAGAACCCCACGGAGGCGTACAGCGCCGGGAGCCCCGTGCCGCGGATCCTGCGCTCCCCCGCGCCGCTCACGGCCAGGTAGTATCCGATCCCCGCGTACAGGACGTAGTCCAGCATGTGAAAGGGACCAAAGCGGAAGACGCCGATCCCGTAGAGCGCGATCAGCCCCGCGCCGGCCACGGGCACGGTGCGGTCGAAGAGGAGGAGGAAGGCGAGCGCGAACTGGAGCCACCCCAGCCACCCCTCCGCCACGCGCAGCTCCGGCGCGAGCATCGCGTCCGCCTGCCACGAGAGAAGGAGCGCGGCCCCCACCCCGATCCGCATCACCAGCACCGCGCGGTCGCCGCGAGACGACAGCCATTCGTTGACGCGGCGGTACGCGGAAAGGTCGCCCAACCGCCGGTCGAGCAGCACCATCGCCGCGATGGTGGTCATGCTCAGCAGCGCCAGCGCGAGAAAGGTGGGCGTGAGCACCTCGCCCGCGGCGCGCGGCCGGTCACCGAAGGAGAAGCGGCTGAACCACTTGACGTGTGCCCACGCCGGGTGCGCGGTGGCCGTCACTAGGAGCAGCGCCGGCGCGATCGCCCTGGCGGCGGCTCTCACGCGCGCACCCTCGCCACGACGCTGATCTCCACCTTCACCCCGTGCAGCGCGGCGCCCAGCGTAGTGCGCGACGGGTAGGGCGGGCGAAAGGCTTCGCGGTATAACGTGTTGAACTCGCCCCAATCGCTGATGTCCTCGAGGTATGCGGTTACGGAGACGATGTCGTCCATGGTGGCGCCCGCGGAGGCCAGCACCAGACGCACGTTCTCCAGCACCCCGCGCGTCTGTTCGGCCAGCGTCTCGCCCTGGAGCTCGCCGGTGACCAGGTCGCGCGGCACCTGGCCGGAGACGAAGATCATGTCGCCCGCGCGCACCGCCCGCGAGTAGGCGCCGACCGGCGTGGGGGCGCCCGGCACGCTCACCGGCTCCCATGCGCGCCCCGCCGTGTCCGCGTCCGTGGGGATCTCCATCGCGCCCTCCGACACCATCACGGCCGAGCCGCCCACGCGCGACCGCAGCACGATGCCGTTGTGCACGTCCGCCTCCAGGTAGATCGTGCTGGGGCGGCCCATCTCCTCGCCCTGTTCCACTGTCCAGCGCAGGGTGCCCTGCTGCGCATCGCGCGCCAGGTAGCCGGCCAGCGCGGCGGCGGCGGCGCCGGTGGCGGGGTCCTCGGGGATCCCCATCGCGGGCGCGAACATCCTCACGCGCACCGTCTCCCCCGGCGCGGCGGGGACGACGGGGTAGACGCCCGGCGCATCGGTGTGGGCCAGCACGCGCTCCCACGCGGTCAGGTCCAGCCGCGCGCGGCCGAGCGTGGCCACGTCGCGCAGCGGGATCACGGTGAAGCCCACGCCCGCCGAGGCCACCGCCGGCTCCCAGTCATCCGCCAGGTCCGCGGCGCTGAGGCCGAGCACGGCGGCGAGCTCCTCGCGTGCGGGCGCCGGGCCCACGGTCGGCGGCTGGGCGGAGGTGAGCTGCGCGAACTCCGGCTTTCCGCCGCGCACCCTCACGCGCACGGGCACCGGCCCGACGCCCTCCTCCAGCACCACCTCCGTCTCGCCCTCTACCGCTGGGACCTCGCCGAGCGTCACGAGCAGGAACGCGGTGCCCACCGTGGGGTGCCCGGCGAAGCGCAGCTCCGAACCCGGCGTGAAGATCCTCACCCGCCTCGTGCCCCCCGCCTCCGGCGGAAAGACGAAGACCGTTTCCGATAGGTTCAGCTCGCGCGCGACCGCCTGCATCTGCGCGTCGGAGATCCCGCGCGCGTCGGTGAAGACGGCCAGCGGGTTGCCGCCGAAGAGGCGGTCGGTGAACACGTCCAGGGTGTGGTAGCGGTAGCGCATCGGTCGGGTACGGTTCGGGTCGGTTGCGTTCACGCGGGCGCCATCTACGTGCAAGATACGAACTGCACCTCACACAGAGCCACAGAGGGGACAACAAGCAACAGCAGAAGGGGTTCTCCGCGGCTCGAAGTTCCCCTCCGTGTTCTCTGTGTGATGGTTTTACCTTGCCGGCATCTGGCGCAACCGCCTGCTCTTCCTTATACTGCGCGCCGTGCGCTGTGCACCCCGGCGATTTGTAGCGATTGCATCCGGGTCAACAACTGCTAAACCGCGTGGGAGGGGTCCCGTGCGAAGCCGCCGCGGGACCCCTTTTCCGTATCCTGAATCCGGGAGCCAACCGCAATGAGCACGCTGATCGACCCGGCCCGCATCGCCGAAGAGGCGGGCCTGACGTACACCTTCAGCTCGGAATCCGTATCCGAGGGCCACCCGGACAAGGTCTGCGACACCATCGCGGACAGCATCCTGGACGCTTACCTCGCGCAGGACCCCAGCGCCCGCGTCGCCTGCGAGGTGCTGGTGAAGGCCAACCAGGTGGTGCTGGCGGGCGAGATCACCTCCACCGCCCTGGTGGACCACGAGGCGCAGGTGCGGCAGGCCGTACGCGAGATCGGCTACACCGACGCCGACCAGCTCTTCCACGCGGACACGCTGGAGATCCGCTCGCTCCTCTCCGAGCAGGCGCCGGAGATCGCGCAGGGGGTCAACGCCGTCACCAGCCAGTCCGGCGATCAGGGCGCGGGCGACCAGGGGATCATGTTCGGCTACGCGACCGACGAGACGCCGGAGCTGATGCCCCTCCCCATCCTCCTTGCGCACCGCCTCTCCTACGCACTGGCCGAGCTGCGCAAGGCCGGCGCGGCGTCCTGGCTGCGTCCCGACGCCAAGACGCAGGTGTCGGTGCTGTACGGGCCGGACGGCCCGCAGGCGGTCACCGACGTCCTCGTCTCCACGCAGCACTCGGCAGAGGTGGCGCAGGAGGAGATCCGCCACTTCATCGCGCAGACGCTGGTGCCGCGCGCGCTGCAGGGGTGGTACCGCGACGACCTGCGGCTGATGGTGAACCCCACCGGCAGCTTCGTGCAGGGCGGCCCCTCGGCCGACGCGGGCGTCACCGGCCGCAAGATCATCGTGGACTCGTACGGCGGGATGGGGCGCCACGGCGGCGGCGCGTTCAGCGGCAAGGATCCGAGCAAGGTGGACCGCTCGGGCGCCTACTTCTGCCGCTACGTCGCGCGGCAGGTGGTGAAGGAGGGGCTGGCCCGCCGCGCCGAGGTGCAGGTGGCGTACGCCATCGGCATGGCGGAGCCGGTCTCGGTCAAGGTGGACACCTTTGGCACCGGCGATCCCACGCGCGCCGCCGCCTTCGTGCGCACCTTCGACTTCCGTCCGCGCGCCGTGATCGAGCGGCTGGACCTGCTGCGTCCCATCTACCGCTCCACGACGAACTACGGCCACTTCGGCAAGCCGGGGCTGCCCTGGGAGGAATGATCCGGTAGGCGGTACGCGCTCTAAGAACGGCGGGGACTTCACGCGAAGTCCCCGCCGTTCTTATACCGCATCGATAGAAGATGTCACGCAAAGACGCGAAGACGCCAAGGAAAGACACGGATACCCTTTCTTTGCGCCTTTGCGTCTTTGCGTGAGACCATTTCCTCCACGTTCCTATTGACATTCTATACGAGCGCAGCAACCTTGCCCATACAGAACGTCTATAGGAGCTACAGGATGGCATCGAGCAATCTGCTGCAGGGGACTCTGGACCTCCTGGTCCTGAAGGCGCTCTCGCTGGGCGAGCTCCACGGGCTGGGGGTGGCGCGACGGGTGGAGCAGATCACGGGGAACGCGTTCGAGGTGAAGCCGGGCTCCCTCTTCCCTGCCCTCCACCGGATGGAGGAGGCGGGGTGGCTGAGCTCGGAATGGGGCGAGTCCGAGAACCGGCGGCGCGCCAAGTTCTACCGCCTGACCCCCGCCGGCCGCCGCCAGCTCGATGCCGAGGCGGAGGAGTGGGGGCGGATCTCGATGGCCATCAAGTTCGCGCTGAGCGCCACGTAGCACCCATCCACGAGCTCCCCATGCCCATTCTCTCCCGCCTGCAGAGCCTGTGGCGCAACCTCCGCCATCGCGACCACGTGGAGCGCGAGCTGGACGAGGAGCTGCGCGCGTACGTGGATCTGCTGGCGGACGAAAAGGTGCGCGCCGGGATGCCGCCGGCCCGCGCGCGGCGGGCCGCGATCATCGAAGCCGGGGTGGAGCCGGCCAAGGAAGCCGTGCGCGACGCCCGCGCCGGTGCCTGGGCGGACGCGTTCGCGCGCGACTTCCGCTTCGCGCTGCGGATGCTGCGCCGCTCGCCCCTGTTCAGCGCGACGGCCATCGTGGCGCTGGCCCTGGGGATCGGCGCGAACGCGGCGCTGTTCAGCTTGGCGCGGGCGCTGCTGGTGCAGGGGCGCCCCGGCGTGGGCAGCCCTGACGAGCTGGTGTGGGTGGCGCCCGTCAACTCCGAGTCTGGATGGGTGGAGCGCATGTCGTACCCCTCCTTCCTCCGCCTGCGCGGCAGCGGCGCCCCCTTCGCCGCGCTGGCCGCCACCTTCGACGCTCAGTTCGCCCTCAGCGGGCGCGGCGAGCCCGAGCAGGTGGACGGGCAGTTCGTGTCCGCGAGCTACTTCGCCATGCTGCGCACGCCCTTCGCGGTGGGGCGCGGCTTCGCGGCGGCGGAGGAGTCGCAGCCCATCGCCGTGATCAGCCACGCGCTCTGGCAGCGCCGGTTCGGCGGCGATCCGGGCATCGTCGGCCGCACGGTGGCGGTGAACGGGGTTGCGGTCACGGTGGTGGGCGTGGCGGCGGAGGGCTTCCTGGGGGTGGAGCAGGACGTCCGCCGCCGCGACGTGTG
>DASVVI010000627.1:0-2509 GCA_036386635.1 Longimicrobium sp. | reverse complement strand
CTTGGGACGCAGTCAACCTAAGTTAGCGCTTATGGCCCTCACCCCCCCGACCCCCCTCTCCCGATAACAGGAGAGGCTGGCGCCTCTGTTATCGAGAGAGGGGGGAGGCCGGACGGATCCGCGACGGGCGCGGAGTGCTCCCCCTCCACCGCCCTGCGCCCCCGCAGGCGGGGGAGGGGGCCGGGGGGAGGGGGCCTGACGAGCGGGGGTGAGGGCCTCTTTCCCGAGGAGAACACACGTGAGCGTTCCGGACGCGGTGGTGGTGGGCTCTGGGCCCAACGGGCTGTCGGCGGCGATCGCACTGGCGCGGGCGGGGCGCTCCGTCGTCGTGCGCGAGGCGGCGGACACCATCGGCGGCGGGATGCGCACCGAAGAGCTCACGCTCCCCGGCTTCCTGCACGACGTCTGCTCCATCGTGCACCCGCTCGCCCTCTCCTCCCCCTTCTTTCGCACGCTGCCGCTGGAGGAGCACGGACTGGAGTGGGTGCACTCCCCCGCCTGCCTCGCGCACCCGTTCGACGACGGCTCCGTGGCGATGCTGGAGCGCTCCATCGAGGCCACCGGCGCTACGCTTGGCCCCGATGCGCGGGCGTGGAAGAAGCTGCTCGGCTTCTGGACGGAGCGCTGGCTGACGCTGGCGGAGGACGTGCTGGGCCCGCTGGAGTTCCCCGACCATCCCTTCCTCCTGGCCCGCTTCGGGCTCACCGCCGTGCGCCCCGCGTACGGCGTGGCGAAGGGCGCCTTCCGCGGCGACCGGGCGCGCGCCCTATTCGCGGGGAACGCGGCGCACTCAATGGTCCCGCTGACCCAGTCTCCCACGGCGGCGTTCGGGCTGACGCTGGCGGCGGCCGGGCACGCGGTGGGGTGGCCGATCGCGCGCGGCGGGTCGCGAAGCATCGCCGCGGCGCTCGCCTCGTACTTCCGCTCGCTGGGCGGCGAGATCGTCACCGGGGCGCCGGTGGACGACGTGGACGAACTGCGCGGGGCCGGCACCATCCTCCTGGACCTGACGCCGCGGCAGGTGCTGCGCATCGCCGGGCACCGGCTGCCGGCGCGCTACCGCGGCGCGCTCGAGCGATACCAGTACGGCGCAGGGTCGTTCAAAATGGACTGGGCGCTCTCCGAGCCGATCCCCTGGCGCTCGGAGGAGTGCCGCCGCGCCGCCACCGTGCACCTCGGCGGCACCCTGGACGAGATCGCCGCCTCCGAGCACGCGCCCCTCGCCGGCCAGGTCCCGGAGAAGCCCTTCGTCCTCCTGGTGCAGCCCACCCTCTTCGACCCGACGCGCGCGCCGGAGGGGAAGCACGTGGCGTGGGCGTACTGCCACGTCCCTTTCGGCCGCGACGTGGACATGACGGAGGCCATCGAGGCGCAGATTGAGCGCTTCGCCCCCGGCTTCCGCGATGTGGTGCTGGCGCGCAGCGTGATGCCGCCCTCCGCGCTGGAGCGCCACAACCCGAACCTGGTGGGCGGCGACATCAGCGCGGGCGCCATGACGCTGCGGCAGGTCTTCTTCCGCCCCGCCTTCCGCCGCAACCCGTACTCCACGCCGGTGGACGGGCTGTTTATGTGCTCCGCCTCCACTCCGCCCGGCGGCGCCGTTCACGGCATGTGCGGCTACTACGCAGCCCGCGCGGCGCTCCGTCGGCCGCTCGCGGCGCCGAACGCCTGAGGGTTGCGAGGTCGGTCGGCCGCGGCGAATCGAGCAGGCAGGCAACTTGGGCCATGCAGAGCCCTGCGGAACAGCGATCGCTCATGGGGATCGGAGCTGCCCTTCGCAAATCGCTTGAGTCACCCGTGTTGCGGAGGCCGCGCGCCCACCAGGCCTTCTTTTTTCCCGACGGTACGATTCCCTTGCGTTGACCTGCCCCGATGCACGTATTATGGGGTGCGACGCTTTTCCGCCCGCCGTTAACCTCCCCCGGATCACTCGCAAGACGTCCATGGAGCCGATCAGCGATACGCAGCACGTTAACAATGGAGAGCTCACCGTCTCCCCCAAGGCAGACATCTTCATCTCGTACGCGAGCGAGGCGGAGGAATGGGCGGAGAAGCTGGTGGGACTGCTCCTGCGCCCGGGCTCGCAGGTGGACCGCGCGACAGTAGATGGGACCAACCGTACGGACGTGGCACGCCGGGCGAGTGGAAAGGGCGGGTACGCGGGCGTGGTGGTGCTGATCACCCCCGGATACGTGCGCGCGCCTGGCGTTCAGAGCGAACATTCCACCTTTATCGAGGGTGGGGTCCAAGGTGCACCAGTGTACGGGATACGCCTGGCCGGTCGTTCCATCGAGCAACTTTGGATGCCGCGCGGCCTTGAGGTGACCCTGCTACCACGGGATGGCACCCCGATTTTCGAAAGTGAAGATCCTGACACGCTGCTGGCGCAGATCGCTGCCGAGATCCTCGCAGGGGTTGATCGTGGCCTTACAGGACTGGAGGCGCGGCAGGGGAGCGGCGATGCCTGGGGCCCGCCGAGCGCATCCGAGTCGTCCGGCGCGCCGGACCC
>DASVVI010000626.1:0-1885 GCA_036386635.1 Longimicrobium sp. | reverse complement strand
AAAAGTGAACGCCGCAACGTTCTGAAAACGAGAATAATGCTCGTGCTCCGCACTGTCAAGCTTCCTCGGTCGTGGCGGACGAGTCTTCCCCGCCCTCCAGCGGCAGCCAGGGAAAGCGGATCGAGGTCTCCAGACGCGCGCGCAGCGTGTCCTCGCGAAACCGGAAGAGCTCGGGCGGGACGCCCGGCCCGCCCGTGACGCGCGTGCGCCGCTTTCCCGTGCCATGTACGATGCGCGGGGTGCGCGTGGCGCGGTCATCCTTGGCGGCGGCCACGGCGCGGCGGAAGTTGGCGCGGTGCAGCGGGCGGCCGGCGATGACTTCGCAGCCCGCCTGCAGCTCGTCCAGCGTGAACTCGGCGCCGAGGAGCGCCATCAGCGCCGCGGGGAGGTACTTGATCTTGCCGCGCAGACGGCCCAGCGCGTCGGCCATGATCTCGCGGTGGTCGAACGCCATGGGTCGGCCGAACGCCTTGTCGCTGTTACCAGTGACGCGGCCCCAGGTGTCGCGATGCGCCTCCTCCACGAGCCCCGCCTCGCGCAGCAGGGCGAGGCGCTCGGAGACGCGCTCCTCGTTCCACTCGCGCAGTCCGAATCCCCAGGCGAACTCCACCCGCTCCGCGCAGTCGCCGCCCTGGCCGCGCGCCCATTCGTCGAGAGCGCGCAACGCGGATTGCGCCGCGGCACGCCCGTCCGCTGAACGCAGGTCTTCCCAGGGGAAGTACGTGTAGACGTCCTCCCAGCGCGCGTCCGTGGCGTCGTCGCCGTGCTGGGGGTCGAAGCCGCCGCCCTCACGCCGCACCAGCATCAGGTAGGCGTTCGTGGTGACGCGGGACCCGCGAGAGACCCACTCCCCCGTCTCGGGATCGCGTGCGCCGGCGAACTGGCGCGGGTCGCGGCCGTTGGTGCTGTAGCTGCCGAGCGGCTCCACGTGCTCGGGCGCCGGGCACCCCGTCTCCTCGCGCAGCTCGCGAAGAGCGGCCTCGCGCGAGTCGCGGTCGCCGGCCCAGTCCATGAAGCCGCCGGGCCACGCATCCAGCCCCGCGAACGGCTCGCCTCCGCGCACCACCACGAGCGCCTGGAGCTGCGTGGCGCCCCCTTCGCGGCCCAGCGCGAGGGCGACCGCGTCACCCGTGACGGCGTGGCGCGGATATTCGCGCGCATCGTACGCCAGCGCCCACTCCGGCGGGTCGCCCCCCGGGTCCACCCCGCGCACCTCGGCACCGTCCCCCATCGCTCCCCCTTGCTGACCGGAATCATTGCGCGGCACGTTGAGCACGGTGCGGGCCAGCCGCCAGTGAGCCCGGGTTCACATGACTTCTGTCATAGGAAAGTCGTGACGGGCGGGAATATACGACGCCGCCGTCCGGGCGCATCTTCAGACTAGTGCTTTAGTGCATCGGTGCATGAACGCGGGACGGCGCAACTTATGTCATCCTGAGGGAGCCGCCCGACGGATGTTGACGGTGCGCAGTACTCCTGCGGCGACCGAAGGATCTAGCGGGCGAGGCAAGAGGCCGGCGCGCCACGACGGAGCCCTCGACACGCGGAGTAGATCCTTCGCTCCGCGCCAGAGCTCGGGGCCGTACGGAGGTTGGTGCCGCGCGTCGCTCAGGATGACAATATTGGGGGTGACCACGCGTCTCAACGCACTCACGCACTCACGCACTCACGCACTTCCCTTCACCACCCGTCCCCTGGAATCCCGTGTCCATTCTGAGAAAAACCCTGCGCACCATCCCCCATCGCTCCCCCTTGCTGACCGGAATCATTGCGCGGCACGTTGAGCACGCTGCGGGCCAGACGGCAGGGACCCGGGGCTCACATGACGTCTGTCATACCAAAGTGGTGACGCGCGGGAATGTACGGCGCCGCGCGCGGGGCGCAT
>DASVVI010000625.1:0-3031 GCA_036386635.1 Longimicrobium sp. | reverse complement strand
CCCTCCCAGTCGAAGTCGTCGTACTCGCGCGAGAGGGCCAGGAAGGAGCCGTAGTACAGGTGCACGCCGGAGCTGACGTCGTCACCGAGGCCGGTCTCGACGTCGTACTCGCCGGTCGCGCACTCGCCGAGGGTAAAGACGTCCGGAAGCTCCGGGTGCGCCATCGCCCGGCTCCACACCTGCAGGTAGGAGACGCCGTGGCGCAGCTCGGGCGGAATCCCGTCGAAGATCTCGCGCGCCCGCCGCTCGAACTCGTCAAAGGTCACGTCGCAACCCTCCGGTGAAGCGCCGCGAACGCCAGCGCCAGCACGATGCCCCACGTGAACGAACGAGGGTCGCTCCACAACAACAGCTTGAAGTACGCCGTCTCGGCCAGGAGCAGCGCGGCCAGCACACGGTACCACGCCGGGCGCGTGGTGAGCAGCGAGTAGAGGTAGAAGAGCGTGTGGCCGGAAAACGGGAGGAAGTTCCCCGTCATGCGCACCGCGCCGAGCAGCGACACGGCGCCGTCCACCGCCATCTCGCGCCCGCTCCACGGCCGCGCCAGCCGCGTGCGGAACCAGAGCGGAAACGCGACGAAGAACGGCGCCACGTACGCCAGCAGGAACCGCCGCGCGCGCCAGTCGTCCGCCGCCAGCGCCACCACCGCGATGGCGAGCGGCACGGCCACGCACGCCACGAGCGCGGCGCGGTCCAGCGCGGCGCGCCTGCGAACGACCAGGGCGGGGATGGCGGCGAGTCCGGGCATCGTTACGCCGTCAGGGGGGTGGGACACGGCGCGGGGGAGGCACCGGCATCGGCGCCTCCCCCGCGAACCGTCCGGCGCGAAAGCTACTTCACCTCGTCCATGCTGCGGACGATGTGCTTCACCAGGCCGTACTCCCGCGCCGCCTCCACGTTCAGCCAGAAGTTGCGGCGCGTGTCGTTCTCGATCCGCTCGATCGACTGCCCGGTCTGCTCGCTGAAGATGCGGTTGATGCGCTCGCGCATGCGCACGATCTCCTGCGCCTCGATGGCGATGTCGGCCGCGGTGCCGCCGGCGCCGCCCGCGGGCTGGTGCAGCAGGAAGCGCGTGTTGGGAAGCGCGAAGCGGTCCTCGAGCGGCACCGCCACGAAGATCAGCGCCCCCGCGCTCGCCACCCACCCGGTGCCGATCATCCTCACCCGCGGCTTGATGAAGCGGATGACGTCGTGGATCGTATCGCCGGACTCCACGTGGCCGCCCTGCGAGTTGATGAAGATGTTGATCGGCTCGTCCGAATCGGAAGCCATCGCCAGGAGCTGCCCCATGACGTTGGAGACGAGCTGCTGGTTGATGGCGCCGCTGATGATGAGCGTGCGGTTCTTGAACAGCCGGTCACGAACGCTCTCGGTAAGCGCCGAGGCCGACTTCTCGTTGGCTGTCTGATCTTCTTCCTGATCGCGGTCCTGATCGTCGCCCTCTTCCCTGCGCATGCTTCCTCCCGTACCTGTTTGGTGAGCCGTGCGGGCCCACGCCCGCCCTTCTGATGCCGGCCTAGCCGCACGTCCCGTTCCCGCCGCGGCCTCTGGCGACACTATACCGCCGCAACCCTCGTACGGCGAGGGGCACTCCGCGCAGCCTTGCTTCCTCTCGCACCCTCCACCACCGAGACATCGATGCCCGACCTCGCCGATCTGTACATCGCGTCGGACTCCGATCCGGCGCACATCGTGGAGTTCCTGCGCGAGCTGGCATCCTCGTACGAGCTCCCGCAGCCGCTCCACGTGCTGGACGCGGGGTGCGGCCCCGGCCGCCTGCTCGCCCCCCTCGACCGCCTCCGCTGGCAGGTCACCGGGATGGAGCCCCACCCCGACTTCGTCGCCGCCGCCCGCACCATCGCCCAATCGAGCCGCCGCGTGAGCGTCCTCCAGGGCGGCTTCCTGGACATTGACCAGGCCGGCGAGTTCGACCTTGTCGTGGCCGTCAACAGCTCCTTTGCGCACCTCGTCACCCCGGCCGAGCGCGCCGACGCACTCCGGCGCATCCACCGTGCGCTGAAGCCGGGCGGCGTGGTCTTCCTAGACCTCCCCAACTTCCTCTGGATCCTCAAGAACCACCGTCCCCCGCAGCCCTACACCTTTGAAGTACAGGGTGAGACGGTGACGCTCAACCGCAACCAGCACATCGACTTCCACGCCGCCACCTTCACCACCACTGACGAGTACGTCTACGCCCACAGCGGCCAATCGGAAGCCCGCCTCGTTCATAGCTACGGGATGACCACCCTCCCCGATCTCCAGCACCACCTGGACGCCACGGGCTTCGAAGACCCGCGCACCTTCAACAGCTACGCCGCGCGCACGCCCGAGCGCCTGGACGGCCCCCGCATCCTCCTCGCCGCGCGGAAGCCGCCGGCCTGAGCGCCGGCCACGGGCGCGATAAATCGCGCCCCTACCAGATCTGTGCACCGCACGCGGATGTACGCCAAACACCCCTCCCCCGCAGTTTGGGGGAGGGGTCGCGAGGAACGAGCGGGGGAGGGGGCCCCTACCGAATCCTTTCCTCCAGGAACCCCGCGATCTCGTCCTGCGAAATGCGCGACTGCTGCATCGTGTCGCGGTCGCGGACGGTGACGGTCCCCTGCTCCATCGTCTCGCCGTCCACCGTGATGCAGAAGGGCGTGCCGGCCTCGTCCTGCCGCCGGTAGCGCCGGCCGATGGCGCCGGCCTCGTCGTAGAAGCTGGGGATGCCGCGCCGGCGCAGGTCTTGGTGGATGGCGGCGGCGCGGTCCGGCATGCCATCCTTTTTCACCAGCGGGAATACGCCCACCTTGAGCGGCGCCAGCGACGGCTTGATTCCCAGCACCACGCGCGTCTCCCCTTCCACCTCCTCCTCGCGGTACGCGTTGGCCATCACGGCGAGCGTCGCGCGGTCCGCGCCGACCGAGGTCTCGATGATGTACGGGATGTACTTCTCGTTGGTCGCCGTGTCCACGTACTGCAGCTTCTTCCCCGAGAACTCCTGGTGCCTCGTGAGGTCGAAGTCGGTGCGGTTGTGGATCCCCTCGAT
>DASVVI010000624.1:0-2516 GCA_036386635.1 Longimicrobium sp. | reverse complement strand
CCGGCACCTTCGTCGGCGTGTACGGCGAGGGGCTGCCCCGCGTGGACCTTCCCGCGGGGGTGGAGCGCATCCGCGAGCGCGAGGTGCTTCCCGGCACCTCGCACCGGCGCCGCTGGGTGCTTCCGGAGACGGACTGGCTGGCCGACGGCCTGGTGGTCCTGAGCTACCCGCTGAACTCGGAGGGTGCGTACGGGCACGACTGCTACCACCCCGATCCATCGCTGACCCAGGGTCCGTACGCGCAGCCGCGGATCGCGCTTCCGCTGAAGCCCGACTTCTTTCGCTGGTTCCACCCCGCCGATGTGGAGCGGTGGCTGCGCATCGACGTTCCGCAGCCGGGCGAGGTGCGCGTGACGCTCACCATACCGGTGGGGAGCGAGCAGCCGGAGGAGATCCGCGTCACCCGGCGCTACACCGGGGCGCAGATACGGCAGGAGCAGACCGGGCCCCAGGTGGTGGTGTGGCCCGCCTTCAAGGCCGACGACTGGCCCCACTACGCGGTGTTCCGCCTCGACCCCGGCCGGGCGCCCATCCACCCGTCCACCACCCTGCGGCTGAAGGCGTTCGCGGACGGAGAGGAGCTCCCGGACGTCGGGCAGGCGCAGCGCTCGCCCGAGACGTCCACGTACGGCTTCGACCGGGCACCCACCGTGCTCGCCTTCGAGGCCGACCGCGGGCCCGGGCTGCCGCCCCAGTCGCTGGGCGTGCTCCTTCCCCGCTACCACGACGCGCGCCCGCCCTCCGCCGAGCGGTGGACGGTGGGGGTGGACTTCGGCACCTCCAACACGGTGGTGGCCATACGCAGCGACGGCGTGCACGAGCCGGCGATCCTGCAGCACGACAAGCTCCTCCTTCCGTTGACGCGGGTGGGAGGCGACCTGCCCTTCTCCGCCGACTCCTTCTTCTTCCCGGAGAAGATCGCGGCCGAGCCGTTCAACAGCGCGGTGGTGCACGTGAGCGCCATCCCGTCGTACACCGGGGCGGACCGCGAGCCGGTGGCGCTGCGGGTGAACGTCCCCTTCGCGGGGTGGGTGAAGGACGACGACCGCAACCGTGTGGCCGACGACCTGAAGTGGTCCACCGGCGACCGCGAGGAGTTCCTGGCCTCCGTGTTCCTCCGCAACGTGGCCGCGCTGGCGCTCGCCAGCGCCCGCGAGGCGGGGGTGCGGCCGGAGAACGTGACCTTTGCGTACGCCTACCCCCGCGCCTTCGAGACCGACCGGCTGGGCGACCTGCAGGCCCGCTGGCGCGGGGTGCTGGGCGCCTCGGACGACGGCTCGCATGCACCCGGCCGCCCGCGGCTCGCCGCGCCGCTGGACGAGGGACAGAGCGCGCTACGCTACTTCAGGCAACGGAACTCCGTGGTCCTCAGCGGCGACGCGTCGGTGATCATGGACGTCGGCGGCGGCACCACCGACCTGGCCGTGTACGAGCGCGGCACCGCCCTGGTGCTCGATTCGCTGCGCTGGGGCGGCCGCGACCTGGTAAGCTCGCGGGTGCGCCAGACACGGTCCAGGGGCTTCACCAACCCGTTCGTGCGCGCCTTCGCCGACTGGGCGGAGCTCAACGGCCTTCCGGGATCGCAAAAGGAGCCGCTGCAGAAGTTCAGGAAGGAGGGGCTGGACGCGCTGGCGCTCGGCTACCTGCTGCGCACCCCCTGGTACCGCGGCGACGGCGCGCTGCGCTTCCGCGAGACCCCCGAGTACGGTGCCTTCCGCGGCGTGGTGCTCTACTTCTTCGCGGCCGCCTTCTACCACACGGGGCTCCTGCTCCGCACCCTGGACGCCGCTCACCCCGAGCTGCGCCTGGACGCGGTGGTGCTGGCGGGCAACGGGAGCCGGTTCCTGGAGTGGCTGCAGCGCGAGTGGGGCGAGGCGGTGTCGAACCCGTTCCGCGACGTGCTGCTGTCCGTGCTGGATTCCGCGCGCGGAGTGCAGCAGGCGAGGGCGCCGCGCGTGGTGCCGAGCATCGCGCCCAAGCACGAGGTGGCGCTGGGGCTGGTCGCCGAGAGCGACGCCACGAAGCTCACGCTGGCGCCCGGGGCGCAGAGCTCGGTGGTGGGCGAATCCGTGGTCATCCACCGGCCCGGCGGCGATCCGGTGCGCTACGCCGCCACCTCGCGCATCGCGGCGCACCTCAAGGCCACCGGCGAAACCATCAACGGCATACGCTGGGACAGCGGCCCCATGGAGATCGACCGCTTCCACGACACGCTCGCGGCGGCCGCGCGGGAGCGGCTGGCGGGGGTGGGCGGGCCCTGGCCCGCCTTCCCCGACCACCTGGAGGAGGCGTTGCGGGGGATGGGGCGCGAGGGGATCCAGCAGGCCACGCGGGGGCGGCTGGAGAAGCTGCTGCAGCAGACCCGCGGCGTTCCCGGCTCGCTGTTCATGGTGGAAGCCGGCGCCGTGCTCGACCACCTGATGGACGCATTCTTCGCCTCGTACGCGCGAGGTGACGGATGACCGCTTTCCAGTGGATCGCAGCTGTGGTCGTCGCCCTCGTCGCGGCGCTGGGGC
>DASVVI010000623.1:0-4189 GCA_036386635.1 Longimicrobium sp. | reverse complement strand
GCACGTTGAACGACTCGGGCAGCCCCGGCTCGGGCAGGTTCTCGCCCTTGACGATGGCCTCGTACACCCGGCTGCGGCCGTTCACGTCGTCCGACTTCACGGTCAGGATTTCCTGCAGCGTGTGCGCGGCGCCGTACGCCTCCAGCGCCCACACCTCCATCTCTCCGAAGCGCTGGCCGCCGAACTGCGCCTTGCCCGCCAGCGGCTGCTGCGTGACCAGCGAGTACGGCCCGATGGAGCGCGCGTGGATCTTGTCGTCCACCAGGTGGCTCAGCTTCAGCATGTAGATGGTTCCCACCGTCACCGGGCTCTTGAACGTCGCCCCGCTGCGGCCGTCGCGCATCCACACCTTGCCGCCGGGGGTGAGCCCAGCGCGGAGCATGTGCTCCTCCAGCGCCGCGTTCAGCCCCTCGCCGCCCTTCGTCGTGGTGAGGGCGAAGGCGGCCGGGAACTCCGCCTCGAACGTCCCCTCGCCACGCTCCACCAGCTCGCGCGCCGCGGCCACCAGGTAGTCGCGCAGCGCGTCCAGCTTGTCGCCCAGCGGCCCCTCGGCAGCCGGGGTCCCCACGATCCGGTCGATGGCGCGGCCGATCCCCATCTCGGGGCGCGGCTGCACCCCCGCCGCCGCCTCCACCGCCTGCACCGCCTCCGCCACCTGACGCGCGTCGTGCACGTCGAAGGTGGGCGGCTCGGCCGTCACGTTCAGCGCCTGCCGCGCCCAGTGGGCACCGGCCAGGCGCAGCAGCGCGCCGATCTCGTCTTCCGACGCGCCCTGGAAGACGGGGGTCTTGGCCTCGAAGCCCAGCACCCGCGCCGCCCACCCCAGGTGGGTCTCCAGGATCTGCCCCACGTTCATGCGGCTGGGCACGCCCAGCGGGTTGAGGCAAACGTCCACCGACCGCCCGTCCGGAAGGAACGGCATGTCCTCCTCAGGCACGATGCGGGCGATGATCCCCTTGTTCCCGTGGCGCCCGGCCATCTTGTCGCCCACCGAGATCTTGCGCTTCTCGGCGAGGTACACCTTCACCAGCTGCACGACGCCCGGGGGCAGCTCGTCCGGCTGGAACACCTTGTCGATCTGGTTCTCCGTGCGCTGGCGAACCCGCTCGATGCGGCGCTTGCTCTCGTCGATCAGGCGGCGAAGCTGCTCGTTGGTGGCGCGGTCCGTGACCTTGAGCGTGGTGAGGTCCACCTCGTTCAGGTCCAGGCTCGCGATCACGTCGTCGGTCAGCATCGTCCCTTCGTTGAAGAAGGGCTCCACCGTGCCGCGCTTCAGGAAGAGGGCGACCTCTTTCCCGCGGATGAGCTCGCGCACTTCCTCGTCGCGGGCTTCGCCGATGCGGCCGATCTCGCCGCGCTCGTAGGCGCGCAGCTCGCCGATGCGCTGGCCCCGCTCCTTTTCCAGGATCGGGTCATCGATGCGGCGGCTGAAGATCTTCACGTCGATCACCGTGCCCTCCACGCCGGGCGGCACCTTGAGCGACGAATCCTTTACGTCCTTGGCCTTCTCGCCGAAGATGGCGGTCAGCAGCTTCTCTTCGGGGGAAAGCTCGGTCTCGCCCTTGGGGGTGATCTTGCCCACCAGGATGTCGCCGGCCTTCACCCGCGCGCCGATGCGCACCACGCCCCGCTCGTCGAGGTCGACCAGCGACTCCTCGGCGACGTTGGGGATTTCACGGGTGATCTCCTCCATCCCGCGCTTGGTGTCGCGAACCTGCAGCTCCAGCTCCTGGATGTGGATCGACGTGTAGACGTCGTCCTTGACCAGCCGCTCGCTGAGGACGATAGCGTCCTCGAAGTTGTGGCCGTACCAGGGCATGAAGGCCACCAGCAGGTTGCGCCCCAGCGCCAGCTCGCCGCCGTCCGTCGATGCGCCGTCGGCCAGCACGTCGCCCTTGGCCACGATCTGGCCCTTGCGCACGATGGGCCGCTGGTTGAGGGCGGTGTCCTGGTTGGTGCGCCAGTACTTCTTCATGCGGTAGCGGTCGAACTGCGCCAGCCTGCGCAGCGGCTCGCCGGCCGCGCCCGCGCCCTCCATCCCGGCGTCAACCAGGATGTGGTCCGCGGTCACTTCCTTGACGAGACCCGCGCGCCGCGCGACCACCACGGCGCCCGAGTCCACGGCCACCGTCTGCTCCAGCCCCGTGCCTACGACCGGCGCGTCCGGGAAGAGGAGCGGCACCGCCTGGCGCTGCATGTTGGAGCCCATCAGCGCGCGGTTGGCGTCGTCGTGCTCCAGGAAGGGGATCAGGGCGGCGGCCACCGAGACGAGCTGGTCCGGCGCCACGTCCATGTAGTCGATCTCGTCAGGCCGCAGCAGCGGGAAGTCGCCCCGCTCGCGGCACAGCACGAACTCGGCGCCGAAGGTCAGCTCCGGCGTGAGCGGCGCGTTGGCCTGCGCGATCCGGGCGCTCTCTTCCTCGTTGGCCGAGAGCCAGGCGGTGATCGAGGTCACCACCGGCACCACGTGCGTGGTGGTGGCGACGGCGCCCAGCGCCACGCGGCCGATCTCCGTCTCGCTGGGAAGCGAGGGGACGCCGCTCACGTAGTCGATCCCCACCGTGTCCGGCGTGTCGCCGAACTCGGCCACCGTGAGGCCCTCCATCTGGCGGGTGTGCAGCGCCTCGGCCACCTCGGGCGTAAGCACCGTGCCCGGCACGGCCAGCACCGCGCTCGAGCGCGGCGCGAACACCCGCACCGGCAGCGACATCGGGTTGCGGATCGCCTCGGGGGCCACGCCGCGGGCCTGGGCCCCGGCGCGGCGGCTCACCACGCGCACCACGTTCACCGGCTGCGCCGCGATGCGGCCCGCCAGCTCGTCCGTGATCCGCTCGCCGCGGCGCGCCATGATGGGCAGCGCCAGCACGTGCGGCTCCCACTCCGCCTGCGGGATCTCGCCCGCCAGCATGCGCGGGAAGAGCTCGCTCCAGTCCGGCACGTCCTCGGCCAGCTCCGCGCCGGTGATCATGGCGCGGAAGATCTCGCGGCCGCGCTCGGCGTCGATCTCCTCGTTCTTCTTGGCGAACACCTTGGCCCGCTCGCCCAGCACCAGCCGCACGCTCTCCTCGAGCTTCACGGTGGTGGGGTAGCGCAGGATCGAGCGCACCACCTTGCGGTACGGCGTCTCGATGAAGCCCAGGTCGTTGATCCGCGAGTACGTGGTCAGCGAGTTGATGAGGCCGATGTTGGGCCCTTCCGGCGTCTCGATGGGGCACATGCGCCCGTAGTGCGAGTAGTGCACGTCTCGCACTTCGAAGCCGGCGCGCTCACGGGTAAGGCCGCCCGGCCCCAGCGCGCTGAGACGGCGCTTGTGCGTCATCTCGGCCAGGGGGTTGGTCTGGTCCATGAACTGGCTGAGCTGGCTCGACCCGAAGAACTGCTGGATCACGGCGGACACGGTCCGCGCGTTCACCAGGTCGTCGATGTTGATCTTGTCCGGGTCGCTGACGATCGACATCCGCTCGCGGACGAGCCGCGCCATGCGGCTGAGGCCCACCGAGAACTGGTTGGCGATCAGCTCGCCCACCGACCGCACGCGGCGGTTCCCCAGGTGGTCGATGTCGTCCGTGTCGCCGCGCCCTTCCTGCAGCTCCACGAGCTGCCAGAGGATGGCGAGAACGTCCTGCGCGGTGAGCGCCGTCATTCCCGCCGGCGGCATGCTGAAGCCGAGGGTGCGGAAGGCGTCCACCAGGCGCTGGTTGATCTTGTAGCGGCCCACGCGGCCCAGGTCGTACCGCTTGTTGAGCGTCTCCTCCGTGTACTCGCTGTAGTCCGAGCGCGCCGTTCCGGGCGTGAGCGCGGTCGACATCTCGCCGGCCACCACCAGGCTCTGGCGGGGCTGGAACAGGAGGCGCCACACCTGCGCGTACACCTGCACCACGCGGTTCAGCTCGTACACCAGCACGCGGCTGGGACGGCCGGCCCGCTCGGAGCGCTCCTCGCGGAAGCTCTCCCACACGTAGCGGATGCCGCGCTCCTGGGCGTAGCGGAGCATGCGCTCCTCGGCCGAGCGCTGGGCGTCGCGCGAGTTGGGGTCGGTGGCCTGCCCGTCGCGCTCGCTCCAGTCGCGCAGGAAGTCGCCGATGTGCGCAACCGAGTCGCCGCCCTCCAGGAACTCCTCCTCCGTCCACGCGTCGGGCGCGGGGGCGGTACCGGGGCGCACCAGGTTGTGGATGGCGAAGAGCGAGTC